>JADLFD010000282.1 GCA_020845805.1 Verrucomicrobiales bacterium
GAGAGCGAGCGCCGTCTGCACGACGGCGGCTACGGAACGAAGAAGTAGTCGCGGACGTGAAGTCCGCGCTGAAGGGCGTGGCGAAGGGGGTGAGCGGGAGCGGGGGGGTGAGCGCCGTCTGCACGACGGCGGCTACGGAACGAAGAAGTAGTCGCGGACGTGAGGTCCGCGCTGAAGGGCGTGGCGAAGGGGGTGAGCGGGAGCGGGGGAGCGAGCGCTGTCTCACGACGGCGGCTACGGAACGAAGAAGTAGTCGCGGACGTGAAGTCCGCGCTGAAGGGCGTGGCGTAGGGAACGAGCGGGAGCGGGAGAGCGAGCGCCGTCTGCACGACGGCGGCTACGGAAGGGAGGGGCCTAGGCCAGGATCTTGGTGATGACCTTCGGGTTCTCGACCCCGGTGAGTCGGGCGTCGAGTCCCTGGAACTTCACGCTGAAGACGTCGTGCCGGATGCCGAGCTGATGGAGCATGGTCGCGTGCAGATCGTGAACGTTGGTGACGTCCTCGACGGCGGCGTAGCCAAGCTCGTCGGTGGAACCGAAGACCAGCCCGCGCTTGATCCCGGCGCCCGCGATCCAGACGGACATGGCTTTGTTATGGTGGTCGCGACCGTCGCCGCCCTGCGACATGGGCGTGCGGCCGAATTCCCCGGCCCAGACGATGAGCGTTTCCTCGAACAGACCGCGTTGTTTGAGATCGGTGATGAGCGCCATGCAGGCGCGGTCGATCTCCTGGGCCTTGAATTCCACGCCTTGTTTCACGCCGCCGTGGTGGTCCCAGTCCTTGTGATAGAGCTGGATGAAGCGCACCCCGCGTTCTGCGAGCCGGCGTGCGAGGAGGCAGTTGGCGGCGAAGGAGCCGTCACCCGGCTGGCAGCCGTAGAGCTCAAGGGTTTTGGCGCCCTCGCGGCTGACGTCCATGAGTTCCGGGACGCTGGCTTGCATCTGGAATGCCATCTCGTATTGCGTGATGCGCGTAGAGATCTCGGGGTCGTGGGCCAGCGAGAGATGATGGCGGTTGAGGGCGTTGATGGCCTGGACGTCCTGACCCTGGCGTTCGCGCGTGATGCCGGCCGGGCTGTTGAGATAGAGGACGGGGTCGCCTTTGGCCCGCAGTTGGACGCCCTGATAGCGGCTGGGAAGAAATCCGCTGCTCCATTGGCGGGCGGCGATGGGCTGGTTTTGGCCGCCCTTACCCAGCGAAGTGAGCACCACGAAACCAGGCAGATCGTCGGCTTCCGCGCCGAGTCCGTACGTGACCCACGCGCCCATGGAGGGGCGTCCGGCGATCTGCGCACCGGTGTTCATGAACATGTGGGCCGGGTCGTGGTTGATGGCGTCGGTGGTCATCGACCGGATCAGGCAGATTTCGTCGATGACCGAGCCGATCTGGGGGAAGAGCGCGCAGATCTCCGTCTGGTTCCTGCCAAATTTGGCGAAGGGCAGCTGGGGTCCGTAGCAGACCAGTTTTTGGCCCTGCAACTGGGCGAGCTGTTGTCCCTGCGTGAGGCTTTCGGGCATGGGTTTGCCATGCATCTCGGCGAGCTTGGGCTTGGGATCGAACGTTTCGAATTGCGACGGACCTCCGGCCATGGTGAGCCAGATCACGCGCTTGGCGATCTGGGGTAGGTGGGGCGTTTTCAGGACGCCGGGAAATCCGCCGCGTACCGGGGCGGAGCGGAGGAGGGAGGCGAGTGCGACCGTGCCCAGGCCCTGGGTGGCCTTACCCAGGAACACGCGCCGGCTCAGAGGCGAGAAAGGAGTCGTTCTCATGGCGGAGGGTGGAGGTGGGTCGGGTCAGGAGCGGGTGATGGTTTCGTGGAGGTTGAGCAGGACGCGCGCGAGGTGCGTCCAGGCGGCGAGCTCGGAGGGATCGAGCTGGGGAGGGCGCGGGCTGAAGCCGGTTTGCAGGAGTTCCTCGGCCGCCTTGGGGTTGGCGCGGTACGCGGCGAGATGTCCCTCGAGGAGTTCTCGGGCGACGCGGGTTTCCTCGGAGCGCGGATCCCGTTGCACCGCGCGCTGCCAGGCCCAGGCGAAGCGCTGTTCGGGGGAGCCCTGGCATTCGGTGAGAATGCGGGTGGCGAAGGCGCGGGCGGCTTCGACGTAGGTGGGGTCGTTGAGCAGGACGAGCGCCTGCTGCGGGATGTTGGAGCGGCTGCGATCGGCGGCGCATTCCTCGCGGTTGGGCGCGTCGAAGGCGAGCAGGCTCGGGTGCAGGAAGGAGCGTTGCCACCAGGTGTAGAGTCCGCGGCGGTACTGGCTTTCGCCGCGGTCGGGGACGTATTCGCGCGTGGGGAAGTTCAGGTTCTCCCAGTAGCCCTCGGGCTGGTACGGCTTGACGCTGGGCCCGCCCACCTTGGCGGCGAGCAGTCCGGAGACGGCGAGCGCGGTGTCGCGCACCAACTCAGCCTCGACGCGGAAGGTGCTCTGGCGTGCGAGCTCGCGGTTGTAGGGGTCGGCCGCGATCTGGTCGGGCGACGCGGTGGACACCTGGCGGTAGGTGGCGCTGGTGACGATCGTTCGCACCATGTGTTGGAAATCCCAGCCACTGTCGACGAACTCCGACGCCAGCCAATCGAGGAGTGCGGGGTTGACCGGGGGTTCACCCTGGGCGCCGAGGTCGTCGAGCACTTTGCTGAGGCCGGTGCCGAAGAATTGTTTCCAGAGCCGGTTCATGACCGTGCGCGCGGTGAGCGGATTGTCACGCGAGACCAGCCAGCGTGCGAGATCGAGGCGGGTGGGTTCGCGGCCTTCGAAGCGAGGCTGCGGCAGGTAGTGCGGCAGGGCGGGCTTCATGATCTCGCCGCTTTCGTCCATCCAGTTTCCGCGTGGCAGCACGCGGACCGTGCGTCGGTTGGCGGTGCTGACGCTGACCAGGCATTTGGGGAGCGACTCGTAGAATTCGCGTCGTTCGCGTTCCGCGGAGGCTAGGGCATCGCGCTCGGCGTGATGGAGGCGATTGACGCGGTTGCGGAAGTAGTCGCGCAGGGTGTTGCGATCTCCTTCAGACCGGTTGGTGCTGGTGAGCAAGGAGGCGACCTTTTCCGCGGTCTTTTTATCCTGCTCACTGGCTTTGGAATCCGCGCGGAGTTCGGGGAGCGTGGCCTGGTAGGCCACCACATCGGCTTCCCATTGTTGCTGGGCGGCGTCGAGGCGGGGTTGGACGGCGTCGTAGCGTTTCTTCGCTTCGGCGAGGAATCCGTCGAGTTCGGCGAGACGCTTTTCCTGGTCGGCCGGGGCGACGATCATGCCGTCCTCACGCCGACCGATGATGGCTTCCTGCACATCGGCGAAGAAGGCGCCCAGGGAATAGAAATCCCGCATGGTGAAGGGATCGAACTTGTGGTCGTGGCATTGGGCGCAGCCGGTGGTTTGCCCGAGCCAGGCGGCGCCGACGGCGCGGACGCGGTCGGTGAGCATGCGGGCTTCGTAATCCTTGGGTTGGGCACCGCCTTCCTCAGTGCTGAGGAGCAGACGGTTGAAGGCGGAGCCGACGCGGGATTCCTGGTCGGCGTCGGGCAGGAGATCGCCGGCGATCTGCTCGAGCGTGAAGCGATCGAACCGTTTGTTCTGGTTGAAACTGCGAATGACCCAATCGCGGTAGGGCCAGACGTGGCGCGGGTTGTCGCTGTGGTAGCCGATGGTGTCGGCATAACGGACGACGTCCAGCCAGCTGAGGGCCATGCGTTCGCCGTAGTGCGGGCTTTTCAGCACGCGATCGACGAGCCGTTCGTAGGCATCGGGCGCCGGATCTTTTTCGAAGGCGGCGACTTCGGCCGGACTGGGGGGAAGACCGAGGAGATCCGAGTAAAGGCGTCGCGCGAGCGTGCGGCGATCGGCCTCGGGGGAAGGGGTGAGTCCGGTCTCCTTGAGGCGTTGGCGGACCAGGTAGTCCACCCCGTGTTCACCGAATGGGACGAAGGCTTTGGCCGGGGGTTCGTAGGACCAGTGTTTCTGGTAGTCGGCACCTTGGGCGACCCAGCGTTGCAGGATCTCCTTTTGGCGCGGCGTCAGCGCCTTGTGGGAGTCCTTGGGCGGCATGAGATCCTCGTCGTCGGAGGTCAGAATGCGTTTCACCAGTTCGCTCTCGGCGGGTTGGCCGGGAACAAATGCTTTCTTCTCCAGCGCCTGGTCGCGCAGGTCGAGACGGAGTTTTCCTTTGCGATGGTTGGCGTCCGGTCCGTGGCACAGGAAGCAGTTGTCCGACAGGATGGGGCGGACATCGCGGTTGAAGACGATGGCATCGGGGATCGGCGGTTCCGCGGCGGGGAGGGGTGCCGGCGACCAGGCGAGGGCGAGCAGGAGCAGCAGCGAGGGGGCCGGGATTCGGGCATTCATGGAGCGCTGGGACGACGGGGTTGCGGGGACGCTAGGGGATCGGGAGACGGACTGTCGAGTGGCGCCGTGGCAGCTGCGTGGCCTGGGCCGTGGCGGGCGGTGAGCTCAGTCGCCACTGCGCATGGTCCACATGCCGAGCTTGGACTTTTTGACAAACTCCGCGTGTCCGTCGCAGAAGCTGGCGTTGTAGCCCTTGTTATGCCGCGCCGAGACGTGGCCGGCGGCGGGGTTCTTGCGTTCGGCATTGTTGGCGAAGAAGGCGGGGCCGAAGCCGGCATGGTACCAGGCGTCGGTTTGTTCGAGGCGCCAGATTTCGAAGGTATTGGTGTTGCCGTCGAGGATGGCGAGGGTGCCGGAAGGTTCCTGGATGTCGCGCATGGGGCGGCTGGGATTGTTCCAGTTGTTGAGGAACGGACCCGCGGCGCCGATCCACTCCGTCTTGCCGCTGTCGGGGTAGGCGCCGGCGCTGGCGTTGACGATGTAATCCTTCACCAGCGGTTTGGGGGTGTTGGGCGGGCGGAGTTCGGACCAGGTGGCGTGCGGGCGGGCGCTGGGGCAGCTGTAGACCGGTTCGCTATTGATGTAGGGGCGGCAGAGGTCTTGCCACCAGTACAGTTCGCGCTGACCAGGCCAGGTGTAGGCGTAGCCGTAGGGGAGGATATCGTCGTGATCCCCGGCATAGAGCACGATGCCGAGACCAATCTGACGCATGTTGGAAAGGCAGACTGCCTGGCGACCCTTGGCTTTGGCGCTGGCCAGGGCGGGCAAGAGCATGCTGGCGAGGATCGCGATGATCGCGATGACCACCAGCAACTCAATCAGCGTAAACGCATGTGAACGCGGGGCTCGCGCCTTGCGTCGTGGTGGGAACACCGACCGTGAAGGGATGCGCGCGGGCTGGGACATGGGAGTTGGGGTGGAGGTTCCATGACGGTAGGTCGCGGTGCGTGCGGGGGTCAATCATCGCCGCGTTTTCTCCGACCGGACCCAGAACCCAGGCTCGCCGACGCGCTCCCGAACCCGGCGTCTCAGTGCCTGGCAGGTATTGGGCCTGCCCAGGGCCGCTAGGGCTAGGCGCGCAGTCGTTGGATGGGGAATTCCAGCACCTCCGCCCGGCGCATCATGTCCGCCCATGTGACTTCACCTCCCGCGTACGCGGCAGTGCGGCCGAGGATGGTGGTGAGATTGCTGCGGACGCTGGGCGCGACGGTGGGGTTAGAGAAATCGCCGGTGGTGATGCTGCGATGGAAGGTCGCGATATTGGCCACCGCACCGTCGAGGTAGAGGTTCTTGAGCTCGCCTCCGTCGTAGCCATCCTCTTTGGACTTCACCCAGACTTTCCCGAAGTAGTGGGTGTCCGCGGTACCGGACTCACCATAGACGCGGCAGAGGATGTCGTCGTAGGCGGATCCGACCTGCTTTGAGCTGAACGTGTTGAGGATTTGGTTCGGGAAGGTGTAGATCACGGAGAAGTGGTCCCAACAGGTGCCGAAGCCGCGTGCGAGACCGCCGGACCCGACCGCTTTGAGCGGGGCGGCGTTGAGCATCCAGGTGACGACGTCCTGGGCATGGATGTTCTGTTCGGTGATCACATCGCCGGAGAGCACGCGGTCGATGGCCCAGCAGCGGAGTCGTAGTTCCGGATCCTCTGGGGCTTTGGCGAGTTCGGAGCCCATGGCTTGGAACATGGTGCTGGTTTGGTAGTTGGACTCCACCGCCACAATGCGGCCGATTTTGCCGCCGAGCACCCAGCGCGCGACCTCCTGGTAGGCGGGATGGGCCCGGGTTTGGAAATCCACCACGAAGACCCGCTGGTTGGCCGTGGCGCGACGTCCGGACTCCTCCACGCGCTGGCATCCGGGGACATCCACCGCGACGGGTTTGGCGAGGTAGACGTGTTTGCCGGCGGCCACGGCCTCGGCGGCCTGTTGAGGATGAAAGTAGGGGGGGCTTTGGATCACCACGGCATCCAGATTCCGGTCGAGCAGGCGGCGGAAGCCGTCCAGGCCGGAGAATTGCGCGGTGTCCGCGACATTGAACTGACGGCCGGCCGTGGCGGCGCGGTCCGCATAGTAGTCATGCACCGCGGCGATCTCGTAGCCGCCGTGCTTGTAGAACAGATCCGTGATCCACCGACCGCGGCCGCCGCATCCTACCAAGCCGATTTTGACCTTGGGACCCACGACCCCACCCGGTTCGGCGGCTCGCGCGGAGAGTGAGCCGCAAGTCGCGGTGGTGGTGGCGACCGCGCTCACGGCCACCGTGGTGGCGGAAGCCGTGGCGAGGAAGTCGCGGCGGGAGAGCGGGGTGCGGCGGGAGGAGGCGATAGTGGTGGAAGGCGGCGTTCTCATAAGGCGGGGTTTCGTGGGGAACGGTGCCGGCGACGCGGGGACGACGGAAGCATTGTGACGCCAAGTGGTGGTGGCGCGGCAAGGGGGGGCGGCCGCATCCGCATCCAACCTTGCTTCGACACCAGGGACAGGCCTTGGCGTCAGAGGTCGGAATGGGTCCGGTTCAGGCACCCTCCCCCACCCTCCGCCGACTGCCGTGTACAGACAGCAGGGACAGGCCTTGAGGACAGTTGGGCGTGGGTGGGCGTTGCGGGTCGAATGCCTCTGAGGACAGGCCTTGGCGTCAGAGGCCGGAATGGGTCCGGTTCAGGCGTCCCCCGCCCATGTCGACTCCGCCGCCGGCTTTCCACAGACAGCAGGGACAGGCCTTGGGGTCGGCAGTGTTTTACTCCGGGCTGACTCTTTAGCCGGGTTTCTTCACATCGGCTTAACAATTCAGAGTGACGGTGACCGGCGTTGGGAGTCCGGCGCGGTTCGCGTTGGGTGCCTGGTTCCGTCTTTCCGGACGGGGGGCCCAGGGCGGCGGCGGGGGGAGAGACGCCGGTGGCGTCACCTTTCGTGGGCTCCCTGCGCCTCCACAGGTGTGGCGACAGAACCAAGGCACTATGGCGTTCCCCTCAGACGACTGGCCGCAGCGATTGGAGCGGGTCCGCAACCACGACGAAACGGCCGAGCGCGAGACGATGGTGCAGCTGTACCCTTTGGTATTGAAGATTGTGCGAGCCCACCGGCCTTCTCGCATGGCGGAGGAGGACCTGTGCCAGGAGGTTTTCCTGCGCCTGTTCCGTTGTCTGCATCAATATGCCGGGCAGGTGCCCTTCGAGCATTGGGTGTCCAGGCTGGCTGTGAACGCGTGCATCGACCAACTGCGGCGCCAGCGTGTGCGCCCGGAATTGAGGTGGTCCGATCTCGAGGAAGGCGAACGTGTTGCGCTCGAAGCGCTCATGCACCAGGAGGCGGAGCCCGACCGCGATCAAGCCGCCGCCGCGCGGGAGCTCGTGGGGCGCCTGATGGAGTCCCTGGACGTGAAGGATCGCTTGGTCCTGCAGTGGTTGGAACTGGAGGATCGCACGGTGCGGGAAATCAGCGAGCGCACGGGCTGGAGTGCGGCGTTGGTCAAGGTGCGCTCCTTTCGGGCACGCCGCCGGCTTCGTCAGGCGTTCGACCGGTTGAGGAAGGAGGTTCCCGATGAGACGATCCTCGGACGCACTGTCACGACTGCTGAGCATCGCCCGCAACGCGCCTGAGCGCGTGGATGTCGCCACGCCACCGGATCGATTGATCCATCAGGTGCAGGAGCAACTGCGACAGAGGCGGATGTCAGGGAGTCCGGCGCCGGAGTCCACGCCCACTTTCCTGGAAATCTGGAGCCGGCTCACTCCCTGGGCGGCCGGTATCGCGGCGGGTTCGGCCCTGGTGATCACCGTGGTGGCGGGGCCATGGGCTCGGTCTAGCACGGCCTGGGACGACCCGGCGGGATGGGAAACGCAAATCGAAGCCTGGGTTTTCTTGCCATGAATCGAACCCGATATTTTGCCGTCGCCGTCGCCCTGGCGGCGTTGATGGTCTCCAGTGCCTGGCTGGGGGCGGCGCTGGCATTGCGCTGGCAGAACCGCGCTTTGACCGCCAGTGGCAATGTGGTGCCGGCGCGCGGCCTGCTCGAGCGCGTGGACCGAATGCAGCAGGCGCTGGGGCTGACCCAGGAGCAGCGGCAGCGTTTGGCGCCCGCCCTGGAGCGTGCCCGAGCCGACGTGCGCACCTTGGCGGGGGACTCGGCCCGACGCGCCCTGGAAATCAGGCGGAGTTTGCGGGCGGAGATCGATCCGCTCCTGACCCCGGCGCAGCGTGCGCGGGCGAACCGCCTCGCGCCGGCAACGCGATGGAGCGAACGCCTCGGCAGCGACGGGCAGCGCCAGATGGGCGAGGGTGGGTGGTAACCTTTTCCAGCGATCGGCCGCCATCCTGCCATGACGGTCGTTCCGATCCGATCCACCCCGGTCCGCGGACGACGACATCGAACACCAAGAGACGAAACCAATGAAGACAACGAGGAAGACATCGACCAATGGTAGTGCTCTCACGGCCCTGGTGCTGGCGGGCCTGACCAGTTTGGGAAGCCTGAACGCCAGTGCCGCAGGGCGGGTGGAGGAGCGGCGCGGTCCGGCGGCGGACTACGCCATCAAAGTGCGCGAAAACGTGCGCCGAGTGGTCAAGGAGCTGGAACTCACCGAGGCCCAACAGGCGCAGCTGCGGGAGATCTTCGCCGCGGAGCGCCAGGCGCTGCTGGACTTGCGCGAGGACGAGTCGCTGACCGTCCGGCAGAAGCTCGAGGCGTTGCGGGAGATCCGTCGCGAGCTGTGGGAGGCCGTGGGGGGCATCCTGACGCCCGAGCAACTGGAGGAATGGAAGGCGATGCGCGAGTCGCAGCGCACCGCGTGGCGCGAGAGGCTTCTCGGCCAGTGAGTTGACGCGAGCCAATTGAGACATGCGCCGACGAGGCCGCCGTTCCTGGCGGTCTCGTTTGCGTTATGCGGTCCACCTTGGTCTTCCCTGGCTGGCGGGGCGTCGGCAGGCTTGGTAGCGTCTCCGGGCCGCAGCTTATGTCGTCCCTCGAAATGCCGGAACCACCGTCGCCTTCCGCCCCTGCTTCCCGCCGTCGGCGCGCGTCATGGGGAGCCCGGATCCTGGCGTTGGTTCTGGCTCCGTTGCTGGTACTGGGTGTCGCCGAGGCGTTGCTGCGGTTGGCAGGGTTCGGGTACGCGACGAGTTATTTCGTGCCCTCCAAGGAACTGGAGGGGCGCTGGGTGGAGAACCCGAATTTCGGCCGTCTGCATTTTCCCGCGGGTCTGTTGCGTGTGCCGCCGCCCACGGTGGTACGCCGTGAGAAGCCGGCGGGCACGTACCGGGTGTTGATTTTTGGGGAGTCCGCGGCGATGGGGGATCCGAAGCCGGCGTTCGGAGTGGCGCGGTATCTGGAGGTGTTGCTGAAGGAGCGGTATCCGGGCGCGGCGTTTGAAGTGGTGCCCGTGGCGATGACCGCCATCAACTCGCATGCCCTGGTCTCGATGGCGCGCGCCGCGACGCCGTTGAACGCCGACTGTTGGGTGGTGTACGCGGGCAACAACGAACTGCTGGGCCCGTTCGGAGCGGGGGCGACGCTGGGCCGCAGCACGCCTTCCTGGCGTTGGGTCAGGCTGGTGCTGGCGGCAAGGGCAACGCGCCTGGGGCAGGCCATCGAAGCCCTGGCTGCGCGATGGCGCGAGCCGGTATCGGGAGTCAATGGGTGGGTCGGGGTGCGCGTCCTGGCGGGGGATCGTCTCGGGGCGACTTCGCCTGAGCGCGAACGTGTGTATGCCTCTTTTGCCAGGAACCTCACCGACATCGCGGAATCGGGTCGATCCGCGGGGGCGGCGGTGGTGTTCAGCACCGTGGCAGTGAATCTGCGGGACTGCGCCCCTTTTGGTTCGGAGGAACCGGCGGGTCCTGAGCCGGCCGTTTCAGCGGTGCGCAGTGCGGTGGCGGCGGGGTTGAAGGCATCGGACGACTCGGTGCGCCGCGCGCTCGAGGCGGCGCCCGGCCACGCCGGGGTGCAGTATCTTGCAGGGCGCGGCGCGTGGGCGCGGCAGGAGGCCGAGGGCGCGCGGGACGCCTTCCGGCGCGCGCGCGATCTGGACACCCTGCCTTTGCGTGCGGAGTCGCGGTTGAACGGTATCGTGGCCGAAGTGGCGAAGCAGCAGGGTTTGGTGTTGGTGGATGCCGAGGCGGCGCTGGCGCGCGGAGCGGCGGCGGGGGTCCCTGGAGGCGAGATGTTTTATGAGCACGTGCATCTCACCCCGGAAGGGAATCATGCGTTGGCGGTGGCCTTCGCCGAAGCCATTGCGCCGCAGCTGCCGGAGAGCCTGCGCGCACGTGCGGTGGGAGAATGGGCAGCGCCCGAGACGTGCGCGACGCGTTTGGGACTGACGGCCTGGGCGCGCGCGGCGGCGGGGGAGATGATGATGCGCCGGTGTGTGGACGCGCCGTTCACCAACCGGCTTAACCACGTCGAACATCTCGAAGCCCTGGCGGCGGACGTTTCCAAGCAGCGCCGCGCGCAGACTCCGGAGACCGCCTCCCTGGTGCGGGGGGTATTGGAGCAGGCGGTGGCTGCCTCTCCCGAGGACGCCTACCTGGCTCGCGTGTTGGCGGAATTTCTGGAGGCCACCGGGGACCCGACCAAGGCGATTGCCGAATGGGAACGTGTGACCCGGTTGCTCCCGCACCATCCGTATGCCTGGCTGCAGGCGGGGGGGTTGCTGCGTCGGCAGGGCAAAACGGACGAGGCGCGGCCGTTCATCGAGCGCGCGGTTGCCTTGCTGCCGGACTGGGTGGAGGCGCATCTCGAGGTCGCGGATTTGGCGCTGTCGCGTGGACGGCCGGTGGAGGCGATTGCGTCCTGCCGCACGGCGCTGCGATTGCAGCCGGATCATGCGCGTGCGCACTACCGGTTGGCGGACGCCCTGGCGGCAGATCGTCAGCGCGAAGCTGCGGTGCGCAGTCTGGAGGAAGCGGTGCGCCTGGACTCACGGTTGTGGGAGGCGAGATATCTCCTGGGGGTGGAGTATGCGCTGGTGGATCGATTGGCCGAGGCGCAATTGCAGTTCGAGGAGGTGGTTCGATTGAGGCCCGACCATGCGCGTGGTCATTTCAACCTGGGGATTGCGTACGCACGGCAGCGGCAATGGGAACGCGCCGGTCGGCATCTTTCCGAGGTTCTGCGCCTGGATCCCAAGCATGACGAGGCGCGTAAAGCGTTGGCGCAGGTGGTGATGGAGTACCGAAAGGAACAGGGAGCCCAGACCCCCGCGGTCGTCCCGGGCCCCACTCCGGTTCCATAAACCCCGGAGCGGGTGCACCACGGATATTTTGCGGGGAAGGGGTCCCACGGGATGCCCAGGAAGCAGGACGGGTTGGAGGTCAATAGGGGGGCGTGCGCCAACCATGCCGCCTGCGTCCGCGCTGCTCTTCCCGCACATCTGGTTGTCCCGGCCTCCTGCCACCGGATGGACCTAAACCTCCCCGGAGTGCGCCCTGGGTTTTGTCTGGGAAGCCAGGGGGAGGCTCCCTAGGCTCGCGCACTCGATTTTGAGAGGATTCATGAGCGATTCCAAAGGTGACCACGCCGCCGCGGCTCCCGCGACCCCGCGGGATTTCATCCGCGACATCGTAGCCGATGATCTGGCGGCGGGCCGTCATGCGCGTATCGTCACGCGCTTCCCGCCGGAGCCCAACGGCTACCTGCACATCGGCCATGCCAAGA
>JADLFD010000283.1 GCA_020845805.1 Verrucomicrobiales bacterium
CCCGGATCGCGGCCTTACTGCATCATTGATTTCTTCCCCTCGGACTTCCTCCTCGTGATCGACGAATCGCACGCCACCGTGCCGCAGATCGGCGGGATGTACGCGGGCGACATGGCGCGGAAGAAGGTGCTGGTCGAACACGGGTTCCGGTTGCCCAGCGCACTCGACAACCGGCCGCTGGCCTTCGAGGAGTTCCGCGCGATCCAGACCCATTCGGTGTACGTGAGCGCCACGCCGGGCGGGCTCGAACTCGAGTGGGCCGGGGGGCGCGTGGTGGAGCAGATCGTGCGGCCGACCGGGCTGGTGGATCCCGAGGTGGTGATCAAACCGCTCCAGGGCCAGATCGACGATCTGATCGACGAAGCGCGGAAACGGGTCGAGGCGCGGGAACGGGTGCTGGTCACCACCTTGACCAAGCGCACCGCGGAGGAACTGACGGACTACCTGCGCGAGATCGGCATCAATGTCCGGTACTTGCACAGCGAGATCGACGCCATCGAACGGGTGGAGATCCTGCGCTCCCTGCGCAAGGGCGAGTTTGATGTTCTGGTGGGCATCAACCTGCTCCGGGAAGGACTCGACCTTCCGGAGGTCTCTCTGGTGGCGATTCTGGACGCCGACAAGGAGGGGTACCTGCGCTCGACCACCAGTCTCATCCAGACCGCCGGACGCGCCGCGCGGCATCTGAACGGGCGCGTCATCCTTTACGCCGACGTGCGCACCTCGAGCATCATGCGCTTTCTCGCGGTGTCCGATTACCGGCGTCAGCGCCAGTTGGAGTACAACGCGCGCCACGGGATCACGCCACGCGGGGTGAGCCGGCCGGTCGAGGAGGGGCTCGCGCCGGGTCAGGAGGTCAATCAGAAGGCCCTGGGAGTGCTGCGCGATGCCGCGGGCGACCTCGATGTCGTGGAAACGCTGCGCGAGTTGGAGGGCGAGATGCTGGAAGCCGCCAACCGCCTGGAGTTCGAGAAGGCCGCGCTGATCCGGGACCAGATTCACGAGTTGAAACGCGGTACCGGCATGGACGGGCCGGGCGGTTCCACCTCCGGCAAGCGGGGCGGGGGGGGGCGGAAGAGTGCGCGGAGCGGACGCCGCCGATAGGGCGGAGGGTCGGGGAGGCCGGCGAGCGTGTCGCCCTGGGCGCCTCCTCGAGGCAACCTCTGGTTCTGCTCGCGGCGCTTGACCCACACGGCGGGCCCCACCATTTTCGCGGCCGTGTTACGCGTCATCCTGGGGTTCCTGGCTCTCCTTGTCGCCGCGTCGGCGGGGGCGGCCGCACCCGAACGGTCCGTCATCCAGATCTTCAACTTCAGCCAGCAACCGGTGTGGGACGCCCCCTGGCGCTGGCAACCGGTCCGGCGCGAAGGCGGCTCCGGGTTCGTGATCCGCACCCCGGCCGGCTTGCGCGTCATGTCCAACGCGCACGTGGTCTCCTGGAGCCGGCAGTTGCTGGTCCGCCGATTTCAGGATCCGCGACCCTACCAGGCGGAGGTCGAGTTCATCGGACACGATTGCGACCTGGTGCTCATCCGCGTCGCGGACGAAGCGTTCTTCCAGGGAATTGAGCCGCTGGGATTCGGAGACCTGCCCGAGGTGAGGTCGACGGTGGTCACGTACGGGTATCCGGCAGGGGGCGAGCAGATCTCCTACACGCGTGGCGTGGTCTCGCGTATCGAACTGCAGAACTACGTGCATATCGGCAATCGTGCCATGTTGGCCGTGCAGACGGATGCGGCGATCAATCCGGGCAACAGCGGCGGTCCGGTGATTCAGGAGGACAAGGTGGTGGGGGTGGCGTTCCAGGGCGTTCCCGGTCTGGAGAATGCCGGATTCTTCATCCCCCCGGAGGTGATTCGACATTTCCTGCGTGATGTGGAGGACGGCACCTACCACGGCTTCCCGCTGGCCGGGTTGCGTGTCGTCTCGCTGCAGAATCCTGCGTACCGGAAATTCCTGGGCCTGCCGGAGACGGGCGAGACCGGGGCGCGCATCGACGGCATCATCGACGTGCCCGCCTCACGCGAGGTGTTGCGACCGGATGACGTTCTGCTCGAGGTGGCGGGGTTCCCGGTGGCCAGCGATGCCACCATCGTTTACCGCGAGAACCGCGTGGCCGTGGCGCTCGCCTTCCAGCAGGCGCAGCACGGCGAGAAGGTGCCCATCCGCCTGCTGCGCGAGGGTAAGGAAACCAAGGTGGAACTGCCCCTGAGCGTCTACGCCGGGGACCGCACGATCGGAAATCAGTACGACCAACCCCCTCGCTACTTCGTGCATGGCGGCCTGGTGTTTGCGCCGCTCTCCCAGGATTACCTGCGCACCCTGGGCCGGGAATTGGGCGATACCTCGACCAGCGAGCTGGTCTACGAGCTCTTCTACACGCGTCACGAGAAACCGGACAAGTTGCGGTCGGAACCCGTGGTCCTGGCCGGAGCGCTCGCCCACGAGGTGAACGCGAACCTCAACGTGCGCTCACGCGCGCTGGTGGACCGCATCAACGGAGTGCGCATCGAGAAACTCGAGGACGTGGTCCGCGCGCTGGACGAGAACCGGGGCGGTCAGCACGTGATTGAGTTCGTGGGGAAGGGCGGATTCGAGTGCCTCGATCGCGAGGCCGCCGCCGCCGCCAATGACGAGATCCTTAAGACCTACGGAGTCACCAACGACCGCCGCCTATGATCCGCTCCTTTATCAACGCACGCCCGATCCGGAGTGCGGCCGGCGTGTTGGCCACGCTCGGTGTCCTCCTGTTGGCCGGACTGACCCTGTCCCCGACCGTCATGGCGGCGGAAGGCAACGGCCGGAACCCCATGGAGCTCTCGGTGGTCACGCTCGAGATCACTGCCAAGGAGTACGATTACTTCCAGCCCTGGAACAAGCCGACGCGCTCGATTCGCAAGCACGCGCTGGTGAACGCCGGACGGGAGTTGGTCACCACCGCGCAGAACCTGGCCGACCGCACCCTCGTGCGCGCGCAGAAGGGCGGGCGCGGACGTTGGTTCAATGCGGAGGTCAAGTGGCTCGACTACCACGCCAACCTCGCCGTGGTCACGGTGGCCGATGAGGGTTTCTGGACCGGGTTGCAGCCGGCCCCGGTCAGCGAGGTCATGCCGCGACTCGCCGAGTACGAAATCATCCGGTGGCGCGACGGCAACCTGGAGACGCGCCGCGCCGACTTCAGCAAGTTCACCGTCGGCGACGGCGCGTTGAGCTTCGCGCCCCGCATCCAACTGGAGCTGAACACGGAGATCAGCGGCCTGGGCTGGGCGGAACCCGTGACCGCCGGCGGCAAGGTCCTGGGCATCTCGGTGTCCAAGGGGGGGAACGTCTGTCTGGTGGCGCCCTGGGCGTTCATCCAGCGTATCCTCGAGGCGCGTCGGCAGGGCAAGGATTCCGCCCTCGGCTACTTCGACTTCGTCTGGCAGCAGTCGCTGAACCCCGCCACCCTGCAGCATCTCAAACTCGAGGGAGACCCACGCGGCGCCGTCTTGATCGATGTTCCCAAGACGGCTGGGACCGACTACGCGCTCAAGAAGCACGACATCATCCTGGAGGTGGACGGCTTTGCCGTGGATAGCGACGGAGACATCGAGGATCCGGAGTTTGGGCACGTGATGATGGAGGGCCTCGCCACGCGCCGGCATTTCGCGGGCGACCGCATCCCGATGAAGATTCTGCGCGACGGCAAACCGCTGGAGATCCAGTACCTCCTTCCCCAGGCCAAGTATTCGGTCGACCTGCTGCCCATGCATTCCTTCGACGAGGAACCCGAATACCTCGTCGCGGGAGGCTTTCTGTTCCAGCCCCTGACGCAATCCTACCTCCGTGGCTGGGGCGACGATTGGCGCCGTCGCGCGCCGTTCCGGCTGTCCTATTACGCGGGCGAATCACCCACCCCGGAGCGGCCGGCGCTGGTGATCCTGACCCAGGTGCTCCCCGATCCCATCAACATCGGCTACCAGGACATCCGGAGTCTGGTGGTGGAGAAGATCAACGGCCGGGTGGTGCGGTTCCTCGCCGATGTCGAAGAAGCCCTCAAGGCGCCGAAGGACGGCGTGCATGTCGTGGAGTTCTTCCGGGGCGACAACCTCCAGCGCGTGCTGCTGGATGCGACGCAACTCGAGGCGGCCACGAGTCGCGTGCTCAAGCGTTACGGCATACCCGCCGCCTCGGTCATCCGACCGCCCCGGGCCGCGGCGGCCAAGAGCTGAGGCCTGATCCCCCTGGGCCTATCACCCGCTGTTCCTGTGTTCCCTCAACCCGATTGATTCCCCGGTACCTCCGATGATCGCGCTGACCTCGTTCGGACGCGGGCGGTTCCCGCTCGCGTCGACCCTCCTCACCACCCTGGTCCTCGTCGCGAATGGGTTCGCGCACGCGGCGGAGCCGCTGTCGCCCACCGCCCGCGAGGCGACTCGGAAGGCGCCTCTGACCGCGCTCGACCGGTATGTTCATACCCCCGATCCTGCGTATTCCTGGAAGATGGCCGGCTCGGTGAAAGGCGAAGGCGGCACGGCCTACTACCTCGACATGGTGTCGCAGACCTGGCTCACCACGAATGAGGTGAATCGTCCGGAGTGGCGGCACTGGGTGGTCATCGCCAAGCCCGATCAGTTGGAGCACTCCACGGCGCTGCTGTTCATCGCCGGGGGCGGGAACAAGGATCAGAAACCGCCGCGTGTGAACGGCGACCTCGTACGCATCGCGCGCGAAACGAAGTCCGTGGTGGTCGAACTCAAGATGGTTCCCAACCAGCCCGTGATCTTCGGGGGCGACGGTGAGGAACGCGTCGAGGACAACCTGATCGGGTACACCTGGGACAAATTCTTGCGCACCGGGGACGAGAAATGGCCCGCACGGCTGCCCATGACCAAGGCCGCGGTGCGCGCCATGGACACGGTGACGGCATTCTGCGCCAGCGAGGCCGGCGGCGGGGTGAAGGTCGATCAGTTCGTCGTGGCGGGTGGCTCGAAGCGCGGGTGGACCACCTGGACCACCGCCATCGTGGATCGTCGCGTGGTGGGCATCTGCCCGATCGTGATCGATGTGCTCAATGTCGAAGCGTCCATGATGCACCATTACCAGGCCTACGGATTCTGGGCCCCGGCGGTGGGGGATTACGTCCGCCACGGCACCATGGACCGCATGCAGACTCCGGCGATGCACGCGCTGATGAAGATCGAGGATCCCTACTCCTACGTGGATCGTCTCAAGATCCCCAAGCTCATGTTGAACGCGACCGGGGATCAGTTTTTCTTGCCCGACTCCTCGCAGTTCTACTTCGACACCCTGCACGATCCCAAGTACCTGCGCTACGTTCCCAATGCCGATCATTCCCTCAAGGGCAGCGATGCCTATGAGACGCTCCTCGCCTGGCACCAGACCTTGATCGCAGGCAAGCCGCTGCCGAAGTTTGACTGGAAACACCGTCGCGACGGCACGGTGCGGGTGCGCACCCCCGAGCGTCCCGTGGCGGTGAAGCTCTGGCAGGCTACGAATCCCAAGGCCCGCGATTTTCGGATCGAATCCCTGGGGCCGGTATGGACCTCCCAGCCGGTGGCGGGAACCGACCAGGGGGTCTACGAGTCGCGGGTGTCCGCGCCAGCCGCGGGTTGGACCGCCTATTTCATGGAGTTGACGTTCGACGTGGGCGCCGCCACGCCGTTGAAGCTCACGACGGATGTGCGGGTGACTCCCGACACCTTGCCGCATCCGGCTCCCCAACCGCGTCGGGTGCCGTAGGGATCGGCGCCGGCCGGGAGGGGGAGACGGCGCCTCAGGGGAACGCCGGCTGCCCGCGGGCTGAATGCCCGCCCCCCTCGGGTCCTCAGTCGAGGGTTTTGTCGTCCACCGCCACCTGGAGTTTGAGCACGACGCGTTTATCGCGCAGGCGGCGCAGGTCTCGCGCGGCGGCGGATTTGATCTCCTGGACCATGCGCCCGCCGGCCCCGATGAGCATCGCCTTGTAGCGGTCGTGGGCCACGAGGATGGTGGCGGAGATGTGGATCACCTCGTTGCCGGCCTCGGTGACGTGGGTGCGGTCCTCATCGACACGGACCGCCGTGCGATAGGGAACCTCCTCGCCGGTGAACAGGTAGACCTTCTCCCGGATGATCTCGCCGATCCGGAACTCCCGGCTGGCGTTGGTGGTCTGCTCGGCGGGATAGAGCGGTTCCGCGACCGGCAACAGCTTCAGGACGGCAGAGATGAGGGTCTCCAGATGCCGTCGGCTCTGGGCGGAGACATCCACCACCGCCTGGTACTGGCTCGACCGTTCGAGCCAGGCGTCCAGGTGCGGGCGGCGGCGAACGTCCGACTTGGTGAGACAGAGGATGCGCGGTTGCGTCACGGTGGCCAGGAGGGTGCCCACCATCTCCTCCTCGGCCCCGGGAGCGCGCGAGGGATCGACCACGTGCAGGACCACATCGATGCCCTCGAGTGCGGCCCGCGCGCGCGCGTGGAGGCGGTCCACCAACGCACTGCGATGGGTCTTGAACAGGCCGGGAGTGTCCACCAGGACGATCTGCCCCTCGGGCCGATGGACGACGCCGTGGATCGAGTGCCGCGTGGTCTGCGGTTTGGGGGTGACGATCGAGACCGGGGATTTGACGAGGGCGTTGACCAGCGACGACTTGCCGGCGTTGGTGCGCCCGATCAGGACGGCGAGACCCGCGCGGAACGGTTGGGGGGAGGAGGCATCCATCGAATGCCGACAGCCTACCTGCTCCCTGGTCCTGACGAAAGCCTGCGTGCTCGGGAATCCGTGGCGCGCCAGGGTGGTGTCCTGCTAGGGTCCCCGCGCATGCCAACCAACGTTCTGGGAGGAGCCCTGCAGTGCTGCTGCCGTTCGCCACGGACCGGCTTCTACCGCGACGGCTATTGCCGCACGGGACCTGGGGATCATGGCGTGCACGTGGTCTGCGCGGTGATGACCGCGGAGTTTCTCCGCTTCTCCGCCGCGCGCGGCAACGACCTCTCGACGCCCGCGCCGGAGTACGACTTCCCCGGACTCAAGCCGGGGGACCGGTGGTGTGTTTGTGCAATGCGTTGGAAGGAAGCGCTGGAGGCCGGATGCGCACCTCCGGTGATGCTCGCTGGATGTCATAGCTCGGCTCTGGAATTCGTGGAGCGCGAGGAATTGGAAGCGCACGCCTTCACCTCGGGGGACGGCGGCTCCAACTAGGGGTTTTGCTCCGCCGGGTCGGGGTGCGCCGCGCGCGCCGCCTGCCGTGTCCGGCGGTCTCATGAGAATCCTTCAGGTCAATTCCATGCTCACGGGCGGGGGCACCGACGACCAGTGCCTGCGCCTCGCTCATGGCCTCGCGGCGCGCGGGCACGCGGTCTGGCTCGCTGCTCCGGAGGATCGCGAGCTGTCGCCTCGGGTGCGGGAACTGGACCTCCGACTCCTGCCCACCGAACGCGAGGGGCCGCTCAAGCTGGGCTTCATCCGATCCGTGGCCCGCCACTGCCGTGAACAGGGTGTGGAAATCCTGCATGCGCACCACGGACGCGATATCTGGCCGGCCATCCTGGCCGCACGGTGGTCCGGCGTGCGCCCGTGGGTGGTGCTGACGCGGCACTTGGCGAAAAGCCCGAGCTCCTGGCTCAGCCGCCGTTTCCTGCTCTCCCAGTGCGATCGCCTGATCGCGGTGTCGGAGTTCGTCGCGCGCGTGCTGCGCGAAGGCGTGTATGAGCCGGAATCGCCGGTCGAGGAACGTCGCGCGCGTCCGCCGCTGCGCGGGGACCCTCGTCGCATCGTGGTGGCTCAGGGCGGGATCGATCCGCTGCGCTTCCAACCCGGCGACGCCAGCGATCAACGCCGGGCCTGGGGCTTGGAACCGCACCAGGTGGCGTTTGGCGTCGTGGGCGGTTACGACCTGCCACGCGGAAAGGGGCAGCGCGAGTTCCTGCAGGCCGCGGCCGCGATTCATCGACGTGTGCCAGACGCGCGGTTTCTCATCCTCGGGCGCGGGTCCATGGCCGCGATTCTGCAAGCGGACATCGAGCGGCTGGGCCTGCGAGGAATCGCCTCCCTGGCACCCTACTGCCACGACATGCCGCGGGCCATGAACGCGCTGGATTGCCTCGTGCACCCGCAGGTGGCCACCGACGCCTTCCCCACGGTGATCCTGGAGGCGATGGCCTGTAACAAACCGGTGGTGGCCACCCGCTGTGATGGCGCGCCCGAACAGTTCCGGGATGGCGAGCACGGCCTGCTCGTTCCGATGGAGGACCCGACGGCGCTGGGCGCGGCCATGGAGCGCATCGCCGGCGATGCGGCGTTCCGCGCCCGGTTGGGTCAGGACGGCCGTCGTCATGTCCTCGCCCACTTCACGCTGGATCTCCTGGCGGATCGCGTGCTCGCGATTTACGAATCCATGCGCGCCGAAGCGGAGCCGGAGGGAAGGGGATGACGCCGCCTCCCCAGTACACCCATCTCGGGCCGTTTCGGGAGCTGTTTCGGTCCGGACTCCCGATCCTCACCTACCATAAGTTCGGGGCTCCACCGCGCGGCGCGCGACTGCGGGGGTTGCATGTGCGGGAGGAATTGCTCCGGAGACAGTTGGCGGAGATGCGGCGCGAAGGCTATTCCTCCGGCCCTCCCGGGCCAGCTGCGGAGGCGGTGGCGGAGGCGGGGGCGGTCGCCGAGCGACGAGCGCTCGCCTTGACCATCGACGACGGATTCCGGTCGGTCCACGAGATTGCCTTGCCGCTGCTGGTGGAGCACGGCTTTCAGGCGCTGCTGTACCTGGTGGCCGACCGCTTGAACGGGACCAACGACTGGGAGATGGCGCAGGGGGAAGTGCGCGCTCCGCTGATGACCGACACCGAGGTGAGGGAATGGTTGGCCGCGGGACAACGCATCGGGGCGCACACCCTGACCCATCCCTGGTTGACGCAGGTGCCTCGCGAGTTGGCTCGGGAGGAGATCCAGGCGAGCCGTCGCCGGCTGGAGGATCGGTTCGGAGTGGAGGTGGTCGACTTTTGTTACCCTTACGGCGACTGGAACCCGGCCGTGCGCGACGAAGTCATCGACGCGGGTTACCGGACCGCGGTGACCACGGAGTTTGGCGTCAATGCCGCTGGAGCGGATCGGTGGGCGTTGCGGCGGATCACGGCCCGGCACGCCTCACGTGGATGGCGGGCGGTGCGCGGGTGGTGGCGCCGGCGATTCGGGGGAGCCTGAGGGCCCCGGTTCCCCGACCTCATCGCCCTCGGTATCCCAGCGGGGGTAGACTTCGGCGGGGAGTTGGCCGCGGCGGATGAGTTCGTGGAGATCGCGGATGATGGTGCGCCGGGCCACGTTGAAACGACGCGCCAGCGCGGAGATGTTGGGCCGCGCGGAGGAATCCTTCACGATGCGCAGAATTTCGTTCTGCCGGCTGAGCCGGTCGGTGGAACGGCTCAAGAGCTCGTGGATATCGGCGCGTCGGGATCGTTCCAGCGATTCGAAGGACTTCACGATCTCGGTCTCGCCGCACTCGCGCAGGGCGGTTTGCAGGGTGTCGCGGAGTTCGTCGAGATCGACGGGTTTGGAGAGGCAGTAGTGAGCGCGGCGCGGACCCTGCAGCGCTTCCAACTGCTCCTGAACGTCCATGGCTCCGCTGATGACGATGACGGGGACATGTGGGACCGCCTCCTTCAGCTCGGGCAGGTAGTCCAGGCCGAGATCCCCGTCGTCCAGGATGTGATCGAGGATGATGAGGTGGGGAGCGACCTTGGGCAGCACGGCCAGTGCTTCGCGGCCGGTACGCGCGCGGAACAGCTCATAGTGGCCCAGGGCTTCCTCGTAGATCTCGGCCTGCAGATCGTCATCCTCGATGATCAGGATGCGCGGCTTTTCCATTGCTGGGCACGAACCTAGTCCGCGAGGCCCAAGGCCGCAAGATCGTGCCCTGGTCCCGGTGGGAGCGCCCGATACGTCCCGGGGATCTCCCGCGATCAGAAGCTCGTGAAGTGGTCTTCGAGCGCTTCGTGGCGGGGGGCGCCGGACGTGGGGGCGGCGTGAGGGACACCGGCACGACGGACCGAAGGAAGGGATTCCGTGGGCGAAGGAGGCGTGGTCACGGACGTCGAGGGGAGGGAAGGTTTGAGTTCGTGGGAGGCTTGGGCCGTGTCCACGGGCCGGCGATCACGGGAGCGAGCCACTGCTTGGCGGCCCACGAATTCGGCCAGGTCCCC
Source organism: Verrucomicrobiales bacterium (assembly GCA_020845805.1). Taxonomy (GTDB): domain Bacteria; phylum Verrucomicrobiota; class Verrucomicrobiia; order Limisphaerales; family CAIMTB01; genus CAIMTB01. The sequence continues at coordinate 10,183 of JADLFD010000283.1, forward strand.
CACCGAGTGCTTCAGGCTGTCGGCTTGGGCGTTCAGTTCCTCGGCGGCAGCGGCGCATTCCTCGGCGCTGGCGGCGGTGCCCTGGGTCACGGAATCCATCTGGCCCATGGCCGAGTTGATCTGGGTGATGCCCTGGGTCTGCTGGCTGGAGGCCGCGGCAACCTCGGCGGCGAGTTCATCCATGCGGCGGGCTTTGAGAACAATTTCCTCGAGGGCCGCCGAGACTTTGGTGCTGAGTTCGACCCCCTGCGTGGTTTTGCCGATCGCGCTCTCGATCATGGTGGCGGTGTCCTTGGCGGCGCGCGCGCTGCGCTGGGCCAGATTGCGCACCTCGTCGGCTACCACGGCGAATCCCATCCCGGCCTCGCCGGCTCGGGCGGCTTCGACCGCGGCGTTGAGGGCCAGGATGTTGGTTTGGAAGGCGATTTCGTCGACGGTGCGGATGATCTTGGCCACCTCATCGCTGGAGGTCTTGATCTCCGCCATGGCCGCGGCCATGGCCTGCATGTCGGAGGCGCCACGATCCGCCGCGGCGCGGGATTGGCGGGCCAGCTCCTCGCTCTGACGCGCGTTCTCCGTGTTGCGCTTGGTCATGCTGGCCAGTTCTTCCAACGAGGCGCGCGTCTCCTCGACTGAGGCAGCCTGGGCGCTGGCCCCCTGGGCCAGGGCCTGGCTGGAGGAGGAAACCTGTTGCGCGGAGGAAGAGGCATGGAGTGCCGCTTCGTGGAGGGACGCGGTCACCCCACCCAGGGTCGCGTGTGTCCCCCGCAAGATGACGAGGACGAGCAACCCTCCGGCGACGAGGGCGCCCAAGGATCCATAGGCGATCGCCGCCTGCGCCCGCGACGAGGTCTTCTGGAGCTCCTGGCCGTGGGTGGTCGCCTCCAGGAGTACCGCTTCCTCGAGCCTTTCGTATGTCTCAAAGCAGCGCTTCGCGATCGGTTCGAACTCACGGTTCGCAAACTCGGAGACGGCGGTGGCGTCGACGGCCGTGGCAACTGAACGGCTCTTTCTCAGGACCTCGCCCATCAGGGCATCGAAGTGCTTGCGGGCCTCTTCGGTCTGGTGAAGCAAAGTGCTGGTGGTTTCCTGCAGCCCCAGGTGACGGAATTTGGCCAGCGCCGCGACGGCATCCTGGCTGCAGGCCTTCACGCGCGCCTCCAGCTGAGCTTTGTCGGCCGCGCTCGGAGAGAGGAGGTGCTGGTAGACCAAGGCTCGGGACTCCGCATCCGACCCCTGCGCCTGGTCGAGCGATTCCAGTTGCGGCATGGCTTGGCTCACGACGGCGGTGGCCGACCTCTGGATCGCGGTGAGACTCAGGCCGGTGACCACGGCGAGCACCGCGAGGATGGTCAGCAGAGCACCAAATCCGAGCGCAATGCGTTTTCCCAGGGTCCAGTGATTCATATCAGGAGAGGGGATGCGTCGTCGGGCCGGACGCCCAAGTCCGGAGGACCTTGGCGACGCCGACCACGGGCAGACAGCCGGACCTGAAATGCCATGCACTTCAGGCTCGGAGGGCGGCCCGTACGACAACCTGCATCCCTTCGGCGAAAAGTAAGCCCGGCTTAAGCTGCTTTCCCGGGCGGAGAAGACGGAGGTTCGAACTCCAGGAGCAGATGCGCCGCGGTGGCGTTGGCTTCGGAAACCACCTGGGGTACGCCGTGCATCACGTCGAGCGAGGCGCGATGGATATGACCGGCGCAAACACCGAGGAGATTGGGCGCGGTGAAGACGTCCCGGTGGAAGGCCATCGTGGTGCGCGTATGCCCGGAGGCCGGCCAACGCGGTCGACGTTCCAACTCGTGGTTCCGATCGGTGTGGGCTCCCCAGTCCGGATGCCCACACCCGAATCCCACGCTGCGTCCCGGTGCGAACAGGGGGATGTGCACGATCAGGACGAGCGGTTTCCCGGTCCGGACCTGGGCGCGGAAGAAACGATGCTGGGCCGGCGTGATCTCATAGGTCGAGTTGTCGATCGCGACAAACCGGACACCGTGGAGGTCGTGAGACCACATCATCGGGTCCCGCCCCGCGTAGAGCGGCAGGAGGCGGCGTTCGATCCAGGTTTGGCGCAAGGCGTCGAGCGGCCCCGGCAGGCCTTCGTAGTGCCAGTCATGGTTCCCGGCCGTGTAGCCGTGGGGAATCCCAGCCTCGGCGAGCGTTTGCAGCGTCCACTCGACACCGGCTTCGGACGGGAAGCTCAGGATGTCGCCGGCGAGGATCGCCCACTCGGCTTTGGCGGCGCGGGCGCGTTGCAGTGCTTCCACCAAACCGCGCTCCGGGTCGGTGGCTTCGCCCGTTTGAAAGTGCTTGGTCTGGTGGTACGCCTTCGCCATCCGCGCGCTGTATTCCCGGAACGGCAATCCGCGCGCGTCGTCCCGAAACAAATGCGTGTCGGCAATCAACGCCACGGTGAAGCGGGACTGGATCCCGGGCGCGGTGAATCGGAGAACGTGAGCGTCGAGCGCGAACGTCCCGCGGCCGCGTCGTGCGGGGACCCAGGCGGTGGATCGGGGATCCTGGCCGTATGCAGCAGGGTCGGCAGCGAAGGCCGCGGCGGGACCCAGGGCGGTACCGCCCGCCAAGAGCCGGAGCAGTTCACGTCGACTGGGTAGGCAACGAGGAATCACGCGCCCCAGTCTAGCCGTCACAGGAGGGTAGGCCAGCCCGGGGCTGCTCCCGCCTCGTCCCGCGCCTGCGGGATCACCCCAAACAACCTCGACGCAGAACCGCGATCACTTTTCGGACCATCGCTCACGTGCCGACGTGCGCAGCACCCAGTTTGTGCCGTCGCGCGAGCGCCAGGCATTTTCCAGGACCCCGATGCGCGCGAACGGAATCGCTTCCACCCCGTGTTCGCGCGCCTCGGCGGCCGACCACACGAGACGACCGTCCGGACCCTCGCGAAATGCCGTGCTCTCAGGCAGCTCGCGGTTGGCCTCCGACCGCACGCTGCCCGGGGCACGCAAAGCGAGCGCACCGCAGCGGACAGTGAGGTTGTTGCGCACTTGGTTGGTGTCGTGGTCCTCGGCCAGCCGGCGCAGGGCAGGGTACCGATCCAGGTACAGCCGGCGGTCGACCGCCGGCGCGTCGAGTGCGGGGGCGACGAATTCGCGCCATCGCTTGTCTCCCCACGGCGTGAAGCTCACCGCGGCGCCGCAGTCGAGAAACAGGTTCCCCTCCACGAGGTTTTCCTTCCCGCCATGAATCTGGACACCCCCGAAGTGGGTCTTGCCCGTGGTGCACCGCTGAAAAATGTTCCCCTGCACCAGCGTCCCGCAGATGGCGTCGTCCAGGCGGATGCCCGCGCGCTGGGTGTGTGAGGCGTCGCCCTCGGATCGCCAGTTGCCAAGATGATGCCAGTAGTTGTGGCGGTAGACATTCCCGCGATAGGTGGGGTTGCCGAACATGTCGACCGCGCCCTGGTCGTCGGATTCCAGCACCACGCGGTGGGCCTCGTTCAGTTCGATGAGGTGATCGTTGCCCTCCACGCGCAGGGCACTGCTGGCGACATCGTGGATGAGGCAGTTCCGCACCTGGTGTCCCACGCCGTCGAGCCAGAGCCCGGGCGTGTAGGTGTGATCGATGCGCGAGAGATGATGGATGTGGCAGTTTTCCACCCGGTGCCCGCTGGGCTCGAGCGTCCGCCGGTCTCCCCCGCCCAGGGCGATGCCGCCACGCCCCAGGGTGTGCAGGTCGCACGAGTTCACCCCATGGCGATGCCCACCCTGTATCTCGATGCCGGTGCCGGACATCTTCCGGATGGTGCAGCCTTCAATCTGAATATCCGTCCCCCCGCGGATCAGGACTCCGTCCCCGGCGCCCCCCTCCCAAAGCAGGCCCCGGAGTCGGAGATGCGAGGCGCCTTCCACGTCCAGTAAAGGCGAAGCAACCCCGGAGAGTTCCACGAGCGCAGAGGTGAGATCGCGGTCAGGGTAGAGCAAAAGTCGTCGCGAGGCGCGATCCAGATACCATTCTCCCGGACGATCCAGTTCGGACAGCAGGTTCAGGGCGAAGTAACGCTGGTCCTTCCGGTATCCATACGTGTGCCAGGGCTTCTCAAGATGGATCTCGCGGGCCGCCGTATCGATGCGCGCGATCTTCTCGTACGAATCGGCCCAGCTCCAAAACCAATACCCGTACAACCAGGCGTCGGGTTCCCCGACCCAACGTGCAGGGCGGTCGCCTTCGTACCGAAAGCGGCCCTCGGGCGAGCCGGGTTTCCGATCCCAGGCCGGAAGCGTGAGCGGACCCGGAACGTCGCCGGTCATGACGAAGCCCTCGTTGGGCCAGCGCGCCAAGGTCATCGGCTCGCTGTCGACGTAGAGCTCCATCGCCGGGTGCGTGCGGAATCCGCGTCCGCTGCTGAATCCGCCGAGCTCCAAGGGGATCAGGTGGGTGACCCCCGCCGCAGTGAGGTCGACTTCTCGCACCTGCTCGCGTGAGGCCTCCGGAAGCCGGGCCAGGAGGGCTGGATCTGTCACACGTCGAAAACCCGTGAGTCGCGCCGCCCCCGAAAACCGCGGGGTGCCAGGCCCGTGTGCCTGGTACACCACCGGCGCCTCCGCGGTGCCCGAATCCTCCGCCGTCAGGCGAAAGGACTGGCTCACCCGGTATTCGCCTGCCTTCACCGCAACCTCGATCGTTCCCGCACCCACCGGCAGAGCGCCCCGGGCACGAAGGGAGCGAACCTCATTTCGCGCCCGTTCCAGACTGAGAAAGGGCTTCGCTTCTGTACCGGGGTTGGAGTCGAGCCCGTCCGGCGCGACGCTGGCCACGGTCACCGCCCTCCCGGGAAGCATCGGAGCCAGGGCGAGAGTTCCCAGGGCAAGGAAGCACGCCAGCGACGGTGGACGACAGGGCAGGACGTTCATGTGACGCGCCAAGCATGATCGGAGCGCCACGGGAGGACAACGAGTCCGGGGCGAATCCGCGCCACGCCGGGAGGCGGGACAGCGCTGGCTTACTCTCCGTCATGAAACAGGTCTTCCACCGCGCACTTGAACAGGCGTCCCAGCTTCAAGGCCAGGGGGAGGCTGGGATCGTAGCGCTCCGTTTCCACGGCGTTAATGGTCTGGCGTGAGACCCGGAGCTTCTCCGCGAGATCCGCCTGGGACCAGCCGCGTGCGGTCCGGAATTCGCGTACTCGGTTCTTCATCGCCAGCGGCGGTTGGCAAGGGTGAGGCCCGCGGCATAGAGGAGGAACCCCAGGGCGAAGAATCCTTCCCAGCCGAAAGTGAACCCTCGCGCCATCCCTCCCACACGCAGCAGGTCCGCTACCAACGCGATCAGCAGCATGCCGCTTGCCGCCAACGCCACTCCCTCCCACTGCAGCCGTTGCTGAAGTTCATCCAGTCCCCGGATCCATCTCCCGATGGCGCGCATCCAGAGTAGTCCAGGTAGGATGGGCAGGAGCGCCACGCCGGCCCTGACCAGGCCCGTCACGGCCTCGTGCTCCCGCAGTAGAAGCCGGGAAACCAAGGACGCCAGGACGGCGACACCCGCCCAGAGATTCAGACGGAGCGCGTCGGCGACGCTCATGTGCATGGGTTCCGGAAGGAGAGGCGCCGGGCGGTCCGGATCCGCGTGACTGGGATTTCTCATCGCGGATTGAAATGGTAAAGCATGCTTTACATGTAGTCAAGTATGCTTGTCATGCTGGCACGGATCCTCGTGCGGGGTTGCGCGGGCCGAGTGCGGCATGTTTGAAACGTTTCCTGCACCCACGCGGGCGCAGAGGCGCGGGCCGAAGGGAGCGGCGGAGTCCACGGTTCGCCGGCCATTGGCTTGGACATCCCGGTGTGGGATCCCTGAGAATACTGCCGTTCAGATCACACCTCTTCGCATGAACTCTCGACGACTTTGGATGGGCGTGCTCGCGGCTTTGGGAGTGATGGCGGTACTGCCGATCTCCCGCGGGGCGGAAGCGCGCGCGATCTGGTTCGACCAGCCGGCGACTCATTTCACGCGTTCGTTACCGCTGGGCAACGGGCGACTGGGCGCGATGGTTTTCGGCGGCCTCGACCAGGAGCGCATTGTGCTCAACGAGAGCTCGATGTGGTCGGGGTCGCGGCAGGACGCCGACCGCCCGGAGGCGCACCGGGCGCTGCCCGAGATCCGACGTCTGCTCCAGGAGGGCAAGAACGTGGAGGCCGAGCAGTTGGTGAACGACAACTTCACGTGCCAGGGCAAGGGCTCGGGGCATGGCAACGGAGCCAACGTACCGTTCGGCTGCTATCAGGTGCTCGGAAATCTGCATCTGCGCTTCGCCACCGGGACGACAGCAGCTCCCACGGCTTACCGGCGTACGCTCGACCTGGGCAGCGCGGTGGCTCGGGTCGAGTACCAGCGCGAGGGGGTCCGCTTCGTGCGCGAACACTTCGTCAGCGCACCGGATGAAGTCGTGGTGTCGCGTCTGACCGCGAGCGAGCGTGGGGCGCTCTCGTTCCGGGTGGGCCTGGATCGGCCGGAACGCGCGACCACTTCGGCGGCCGGCGCCAACGAACTCCTCATGACGGGGACGCTCAACGACGGGCTGGGCGGGAAGGGGGTTGGTTTCGCCGCGCGGGTGCGAGTGATCGCGCGCGGGGGACGCGTCGAGGCGCAGGGGGCGGAGTTGGTGGTGACGAGTGCGGACGAGGCTTTGGTGCTGGTCACGGCGGCCACGGACTTCCGGGGATTTGCCGGACGCCAGTTGACCGACCCGGTGGCCGCATCGCAGGCGGATCTGGACCGCGCGGCGCGTCGGCGATTCGGTTCTCTCCAACAACGGCATCAGGCGGATTACCGCGCCTGGTTCGAGCGGGCGCAGCTGGAACTACCGGTCACGACGAACAGCGGGCTGCCGACGGACCAGCGGTTGGCCGGGTTTTCCAAGGGCGCCGCGGATCCCGATTTAGCGGCGTTGTATTTCGATTTCGGTCGCTACCTGCTCATCAGTTCGTCGCGGCCGGGAGGGCTGCCGGCCAACCTGCAAGGCCTCTGGGCGGAGGAGATTCAGACCCCGTGGAACGGCGACTGGCACCTGGATATCAATGTGCAGATGAACTATTGGCCGGCGGAAGTGGCCAATCTCTCCGAGCTGCATGAGCCGATGCATCAGTTGGTCGCCTCGCTGGTGGAACCGGGACGGCGGACCGCGAAGGCCTACTACAATGCGCGCGGCTGGGTGGCCCACGTGATCACCAATCCCTGGGGCTTCACCTCCCCCGGTGAAGCCGCCTCCTGGGGTTCAACGGTCAGCGGGTCGGCCTGGCTCTGCCAGCATCTCTGGGAGCACTACGCCTACACGGGAGATCGTCAGTACCTCGCCTGGGCCTACCCGATTCTCAAGGAATCGGCGCTGTTTTACCTCGATAACCTGGTCGAGGAACCGAAGCGCGGCTGGCTCGTGACCGGCCCTTCCAACTCGCCGGAAAACGCCTTCCGCCTGCCCTCTGGAAAGACCGCGCACGTGTGCCTGGGGCCCACGGTGGATATGCAGTTGCTGCGCGAGTTGTTCGGAAACTGCCTTCGCGCGGGCGAGATCCTGGGCGTCGATGCCGAGTTGCGTGCCGAGCTCGCCGCCAAACGCGCACGATTGGCGCCCAACCAGGTGGGTCCGGACGGCCGCCTCCAGGAATGGCTGGAACCTTATCCCGAGCCGGAGCCCACGCACCGCCACACGTCGCACTTGTACGGGCTCTATCCCTACTACGAGATCACGCCGCGGGGCACTCCCGAGTTGGCGGCCGCCTGCCGCAAGACGCTCGAAGCCCGCGGCGATCGCAGCACCGGATGGGCCCTCGGCTGGCGCATCAATCTCTGGGCCAGGCTCGGCGATGGCGATCGCGCCCATCGTTTCCTGCAGCAGTTGCTGGCCCCCGCCGACAGCGGCGCTTCCTACGACGGGCGCGGTGCCGGCTCGTACCCGAACCTCTTCGACGCGCACCCGCCCTTCCAGATCGATGGCAATTTTGGTGGCTGTGCCGGCATCGCTGAGATGCTCGTTCAATCCCATGCCGGCGAGGTCGAACTGCTCCCCGCCTTGCCCAAAGCCTGGCCGACGGGATCGGTGAAAGGTCTGCGCGCGCGTGGGGGATTCGAGGTGGATGTGGCGTGGCGCGACGGGAAGGTTGTGCGCTACACCGTCCGTGGCGGGTCCGGGAAGGCCCTCGCGGTACGTGTGAACGGAGAGGTGCGAAAGGATCGGACGCTCCGCTAACGGCACAGCACAGGTTCGAGCTTGTCGCTTGCTCCTGCGCGGGACGGGGAATCACGGGTTCTCTGAAATCCACGGATCCCTGTTAGGCGTAAAGCAATTATCGTAAAACAGTAAAAAAGTATTGTTCTACACCATGAACTCCGTTACCTAAGGGCCATGTCCCATGCCTTCTCTGCGAGTGATCGCCGGCGGCTGCGTGTTCAACGAGTGAGCCGGATTCTGAAGCATCTCTGCACCTTCACCATGGTCCTCTGGGCGGCTTCGATTCCGTTTCTGTTCACTGTCCCGCTGGTGGCCGTCGGGCCCACGTACCGAGATCCGCTCGCCCCGCCCGCGCGGATCGCGCCCGTCGCGGAAGCTTCCGCCTCCTCGATCAGCCCAGCCGGGGGCGGTGCGGCACACGGGAACCGGTTTTATCTCGTGATGGCTGGAGCGACCCCGGAGTTTCGGGTTTTCAGCTATGACCCATCCCCAGGGCGCCCCGAAATTCAAGCCGGCCGGGAATGGGTTGGCCGAGCTTTGGGCGCGATGGGAATCCTGTACGGGGTGGTGGGCGCGTGGTTGTTCCGGCGGTTGTTCGCGGGCTTCCAGTCCGGAGCCACCTTGGCCCATGGCAGCGCGCGCGTGATGAAATGGATCGGAGTCTGGATGATGGGCTACTGGGCTTGGGGGATGTTCGTCCAACTGGCGAAGAGTTGGTGGATCAGCTCCGGGTACCTGTCCCTCCAGGTGGACGCAGGGATGGGACTCCTGCCTGGCGTCATCGTCTATTTGATCGCCTGGATCTTGGAGGAAGCGGGCGAACTGGCCGAGGAACAGGCGCTCACCGTTTAGGGACCTATGCCTATTGTTGTGAACTTGGATGTGATGCTTGCGCGCCGGAAGTGGCGCCTGAACGACCTCGCGCAGGCAGTGGGCATCACCCCGCAGAATTTGTCCGTGCTGAACGCCGGACGCGCTCGTGCCGTGCGATTCAGCACTCTCGATGCGATCTGCCGAGCGCTCGATTGCCAGCCGGGGGATCTGCTGGAATACCGGGCCGGCGACGACCCTGCCGCCGCCGAGGTCCAGCATGATGAAGGGATGATCACGGAGGGTGTGGAGTGAGGCCGCGCGTGCTATGGCTCGCTGGCGCCAACGCACGGTGGCTCGCAATCTCCGCACTGTTTCGCCGCCTGATTCTCCTCCTTGGCCTGGTGGGCGTGGGCTGGCGGTTGTGCGGTGTGGAACCTCCTGCCGCGTTGGACGGGATGTTCACGCCGCCCGCCGAGTTCGCCGCGGAACTCGGGTCCTATCGTCCGCCTCTGCTCGAGGAAAGCGGGACCCGGGTGCGCGACGCCCGCGCGTGGCCACGGCGCCGGGAGGAAATCCGTCGAAGCTGGACCCAGTTGATGAGTGAATGGCCGGCGCTGCTGGACTCGCCCCGTTTGCAAACGCTCTCGGAGTCGCAACGGGAGGGAATCCTTTGGCGTCGTGTGCGTGTGCCAATGGCCTCGGAGGTAAGCGGGGAAGGATGGTTGCTGTTGCCGACCCAGCCGGGACCCAAGCCCGGCGCGCTGGTGGTGTACTACGAGCCGGAGACGA
>JADLFD010000284.1 GCA_020845805.1 Verrucomicrobiales bacterium
ACGATTTCCGGCACGCGAGCGGGATCTCGGTGCCGGGGTTGCAGCAGGGGTCGGGATACCCCTGGGTTGTGAGAGAAAGACAGGTGCGAGGCGAACGGGACGGCGCAAGCCGCCCCGTTCGTTCGTTAGTTTGGGAGTGGTTTTCGAGGGTCCTCAGTCCGCGCGGGAGGCGAGGTCAGACCAATTTCAGGCGGGGCAGGTCCTGGAGGTCGACCACCCCGACCGGTTGGCGGCGTGCGTTGACCGCGATGAGGTCATCGATCTGGCGTTCGTTGAACAGTCGGATGGCCTCGGCGGCGAGGGCGTCGTCGCGGATGCAGATGGGGGAACGGGTCATCACGCTGGCGAGCCGGCGCGTCAGGATGTCGGGGTCGGTGGCCATGCGCCGTCGGAGATCGCCATCGGTGAACACTCCGGCCAGCCGGCCACGGGGCGTCGCGATGGCGACACAACCGGACTTGGCGCGGGTCATGGCCAGGAGCGCGTCGCGCACCGTGGCCGTGCCGGCGAGGACCGGGCTGCGTTCACCGGTGCGCATCACGTCGGCGACACGCAGGAGCAGGGCGCGACCGATGGATCCGGCGGGATGGTAGCGTGCGAACTGCGGCTTTTTGAACCCGCGCGCCTCCATGAGCGTGATGGCGAGCGCATCGCCGAGGGCGAGCATGGCGGTGGTACTGGTGGTGGGGGCGAGGTTGAACGGGCAGGCCTCGCGGGGCACGCGGCAGAGGAGAACCACGTCGCTGTGTCGGGCCAGTGTGGAACGGGCGGCGCCGGTGATGCTGATGACACTGGAGGCCAGGCGTTTGAGGGCGGGGAGCAGGTGCAGCAACTCGTCCGTTTCACCGGAGTAGCTCAGGGCGAGCACCACATCGCCGTCGTTGATGATGCCCAGGTCGCCGTGGAGGGCGTCGACCGCGTTGAGCACGACACTGGTGCTGCCGGTGCTGGTGAGGGTGGCGGCGATCTTCGCGCCGATGTTGCCCGATTTGCCGATGCCCACGACCACGATTTTGTTGCGGCGCGCGAGCGCGGTCATGAGCACGTCGAGTGCCTGGTCGAAGGTGCGATCCAGTTGACGGGAGAGGGACTTGAGTCCGGCGATTTCGAGTTCAAGTATCTCGCGGGCGCGGGCGAGGCGGCTCATGCCGTCGAACCTGCCGGGCGCGTAAGGCGAAATCAACGGCGGTACCGACTGGGGTGTGCGCGTGAAACCGCGTGACGTTCGTTGACCGAGAATTTTCTCGGAATGGCCTGAGCGACCGCGCACATTGCGCCCCTTTGATTTGACCGGTATGGACGTGACACTTCCGAATCTCGGGGAGGGCGCTGACTCAGGAACGGTGGTCAGCGTGCTCGTGAAGCCCGGGGCCTCTGTGAAAAAGGGGCAGAACCTGATTGAACTGGAGACGGGCAAGGCGGTGGCGCCCATTCCCTCACCGGCGGACGGCACCGTCGTCCGCCTGGCGGTGAAGGAGGGTGACAAGCTGGCGGTGGGCCAGTTGATCGCCGTGCTGGAGGCCGTGGGCGGCTCAGGGCCGAGCACGACGCCCGGCGGGGCGGTCCCCGCTCCCGCGTCGGGAGCGACCCCGGTGCGCAAGGAGAAGGAGCGCGAGAAGGAGAAACCCGCCCCGCGCAAGGCTGCGGCCACGCCGGTGGTGGCGGTTCCGCCGGTGGACGAGTCGGCCGAGGTGGAAGCTTCAGGCGGCGAGGACGACGCCTACCACGACACCGTGGTGAACGAGACGCCCACGGCCGGTCCCTATGTGCGCCGCGTGGCGCGGGATCTGGGCATCGACCTGCACTGGGTCAAGGGAACGGCGCGCAGCGGCCAGGTGACGGTGGAGGATCTCCGCGGCTATGTCGCGAACCTCCGAGCCATGGCGGCGCGTCCGCGGGTGGTGGTTTCCGCCGCCCCGGAGTCGGAAGGGAAGCCGACGGCCAAGCCGGCCCAGTTCTCGCGGGATTTCGCGCAATGGGGACCCGTGACCCGAAAGCCGCTGACGGCCTTGCGCAAGACCATCGCGGCGCGTCTGGTCCAGAGTGCCACGACGCTGCCGACGGTGACGCAGTTCGATGAGGTGGATGTGACCGCGCTTTCGGCGTTGCGCCGCCAGCATGCCGCGGCCTACGAGGCGCGCGGGGCGAGGTTGACGCTGACCTCGTTCGTGCTGAAGGCGGTGGCCGCGACCCTGCTCAAGCATCCGCTGCTCAATGCCAGCCTGGATGAGGAAGCTGGCGAGATCGTGTTCAAGGACTATGTGCATCTGGGCTTGGCCGTCGACACGGAGGCGGGGTTGCTGGTGCCCGTGATTCGCGACGTGAACGCCAAAGACCTGGTGCAGATCTCGAAGGATGTGCAGGACGTCGCCGCGCGCGCGCGGGATCGCAAGATCGGGCTGCCGGAGATGCAGGGCGGCACCTTTACCATTTCCAACCAGGGCGGCATTGGGGGCGCGCATTTCACGCCCATCATCAACCAGCCGGAATCGGGCATCCTCGGCCTCGGCCGTGGCGCCGAGAAACCGGTGGTGCGCGAGGGGAAGATCGTGATCCGAACCCTGATGCCGGTGGCGTTGACGTACGATCACCGTCTGATCGATGGCGGTGCCGCGGCCCGGTTCATGGTGGACCTGGTGGCTGCGATCGAGGGCATGGGCGAGGCGGATGTGAAGCTGTAACAAGGCGGGCACACTTTTTCATCAAGATGGAAACTGCGAAGACTGAGATCGTGGTGATCGGCGGCGGTCCGGGCGGATACGCCGCGGCGTTCTATGCGGCGGATCTGGGCAAGAAGGTGGTCATGGTGGAGATGGAACGCCTGGGCGGCGTCTGTCTCAACCGCGGCTGCATTCCCTCCAAGGCGCTGCTGCACGCGACCAAGATGATCGCCGAGGCGCGCGAGTCGGCGTCGCGGGGCATCACCTTTGGCGCTCCGACCATCGACCTGGAGAAGCTGCGTTCCTGGAAGGGAGCCATTCTCGACAAGCTCACCGGCGGGATTGGGGCGTTGGCCAAGGCGCGCGGAGTGGAAGTGATTCATGGCAAGGCGTACCTGGACGACTCCCATACGTTGCGCGTGGAGACCGCGACCGGGCAGCGCTACCTGCAGTTCGAGCACGCGATCGTCGCGGTGGGCTCGATTCCGGCATTGCCCAAGGCCTTCGACCTGGGCAATCCGCGCATCATGACCTCCACGGAGGCGCTGGAGATGCCCGACATCCCGGAGCGCCTGCTGGTGGTGGGCGGCGGCTATATCGGCATGGAGCTGGGCACCGTGTATTCCTGGATCGGCAGCGAAGTGCACCTTGTCGAGGCGGCCGAGACCGTGTTGGCGGGTTCGGACCCGGATCTGGCACGCCCGGTCCTGACGGCGGCGCAGAAGAAGTTCAAGAGCCTTCGGTTCAAGGCCAAGGTGTTGTCCATGTCGACGGCGGGGAAGCAGATCAAGGTGGCCATCGAACACGACGGGCGCACCACCGAGGAACTATTTGACCGGGTTCTGGTCTCGGTTGGACGCCGTCCGATCGAGGTCGATTTCGGCTTGGAGAACACCAAGGCGCAGCGGGATGCCAAGGGGTTCATCAAGGTGAATGAATCCCTGCAGACCGACGACCCCGCGATCTACGCCATCGGCGACATCGTCGGGGGCGCCATGCTGGCGCACAAGGCGGCGAAGGAAGCGCGACTGGCCATCAACGCCATCGTGGGAGATGGGGCGCCGACGCGCGATTTCGTGGTGCCGGCGGTGGTCTTCACCGAGCCCGAGCTGGCGTGGTGCGGGTTGACCGAGGGCGAGGCGAAAGCCAAGGGAATCGCCGTGGAAGTGGCGAAATTCCCCTGGGGCGCCTCCGGGCGCGCGCTCACCTTTGATCATCCGGACGGGTTGACCAAGTTGCTGATCGAACCGGGCACCGAAAAGATTCTGGGCGTGGGCCTCGTGGGTCACGGCGCCGGCGAGTTGATCGGGGAGGGTGTCGTGGCGGTGGAGATGGGCGCCACGGTCAGCGATCTCGCGGACTGCGTGCATCCGCATCCCACACTCTCCGAGACGCTGATGGAAGCGGCGGAGCTGTACTTCGGTCACTCGACACACGCGTATCAGCGTCGGCGCGCTCACTGAGCCGGGGACTTGGCGGATCTCGCGGGCGCGGCCGCGGCCGTGAGATTGTCGAGCGTGCGGCGGCCGTAGAACCAGGCCACCACGGCGGCGGTCCAGTTGACCAGGGCGATGCCGATCCAGATCCCGTGGAGCCCGAGCCCGGCGACGAAGGCCAGCAGCGGGAAGGCCACCAACGGCGCGAGGGCCTGGCGCACGATCCCGATCCAGAGGGCGAACAGGGGTCGTTTGAGGCCCTGGAGCATGAACACCGTCTGGTAGAGGATCACATAGGCGCCGAGAGTGAAGGCCGCCACCCTCAAGTAGGCCGCGCCGGTGGCCACCACTTCCTGATCGGCCGAGAAGGCCCCCATGAGCGGGCGCGCTCCGGCGAGTAGCACCACGCCTCCCAGTCCCATGAGGAGCAGTCCGTAGCGCACCGACGTGCGCCAGGTTTCCGCCACGCGGTCCAACCGGCCGGCGCCGAAGTTGTGTCCGGTCAGGGTGAGGGTGGCGATATTGAGGCCGATGGTGGGGAGCAGGAGGATTTGTTCGACGCGCGTGGCGATGCCATAGGCGGCCACGGCGTGCGGCGTGAATCGGCTGATGAACCAGGTGATGACGAAGATGCCCAGCGCCACGGTCATCATGTTAAGGCTCGCGGGCACGCCCTGGCGCAGGATGGCGGCCAGATCGCTGGCGGAGGGCCGGAAGTCCGCGGCGGTGAGCGAACGTCCCAGTTCGGAACGGCGGAAGACGCGGGCGAGGTAGACGGCGCCTCCGGCGGTGATCAGGACGGTGGAGAGCGCGATACCGCGAAGGCCCAGGGGAGGAAGGCCCGCGCCGCCATACAGGAACCACGGGTCGAGCAGGGCGTTGAGGAGACAGCCCGCGATGAGCACGTTACGGTAGGTGCGAGTGTCGCCCTGGGCCTGGATGCCGGAGTTGAGAATGGACTGGAGGAGGAAGAACACGGCTCCGCCCAGCACCGTGTTCATGTAGGCGAGACAGAGATCGAGGTACGCGGCCTCGGCGCCCAGGAGGCGGAACAGGGACGGCGCCACCGCCCAACCGAACCCCGCGAGCAGCAGACCGAGCAGGACGCCCAGCACCGCGGCCTGCGCCGCGAACCGTCGGGCCTGGGCGGGGTTCCGCGCTCCCAGTGCATGCGAGATCAGTGCGGTGACTCCCTGCGAGATGCCGCTGCCGGTGGCAATGAGGATGAAGAAGACCGGGAACGACAGGGAGAGGGCGGCCTGGGCTTCGGTGGAGATGCGTCCGGCCCACCAGGTGTCCACGACGTTGAAGAGCGTGTTGAACAGGAACCCCACGCTCGCCGGCACGGCGAGGTCGCGCACGAGCCGCGGGATGGGATCCGAATCCAAATGCATGGGCCGCGCCCACCGTGAGGCCGGGCTCCATGCGGATCGAGCGGATTGTCGGCAGCGTGGCGCACCCGTGCATTGAGGCGCTTTCGGTGGCCCGTTAGAGTGTCCGCATGCAGGTGGCAACCCCAGGCGGCGGGAAGGAGCGGTCGAGATGAAGTGTCTGGTCACGGGCGCTTCGGGATTCGTCGGTGCGAACCTGGTGCATCTCCTGGTCGAGCGCGGGCACTCGGTACGGGTTCTCCTGCGGTCGGGGAGCGACACCCGCGGCATCGCGGGGCTGGACGTGGAGCGCGTCGCCGGGGATCTCCACGATCGCCCCGCGCTGGGGCGCGGATTGAAGGGGTGCGACTGGTGCTTTCACGTTGCCGCGAGCTACCACCTTTGGCTGCCGGATTACGCGCCGATGTATCGCTCCAACGTCGACGGCACCCGGGATGTGATCGAGACCGCCCACGCCGCAGGTTGTTCCCGCATCGTCTACACCAGCACGGTGGGGTGTATCGGGCTGCCCAAGGCCGACGCCGAGGGCCGCGTGATTCCCACTGACGAGACCACCCCGGTGGGCGAAGCGCAGATGTCCAATCACTACAAGCTCTCCAAGTGGCGGGCCGAGGTCGTGGCTCGCGAGTGGGCCGCGCGTGGGGCGCCGGTGGTGATCGTCAATCCCAGCGCCCCCATTGGACCGCGGGACGTGAAACCCACTCCCACCGGCCAGGTCATCGTCGACTTCCTGAACCGACGGCTGCCCGCCTTCATGGACACGGGACTCAACTACGTTCACGTCCGGGACGTGGCGGAGGGACATCTGCGGGCGGCAGAGAAGGGGCGGATTGGGGAGCGCTACATCCTGGGGCATCGCGAGGGGAACTGGACGATGCGCGAGGCGCTGGCGGTGATGGAGGAATTGACGGGTATTCCCGCGCCGCGGTGGCAGGTGCCGTATGGCTTGGCGTGGTTCGGCGCGGCATGCAACGAGGCGCTGGCGCGCGTGACGGGGCGCCCGCCCAAGGCGCCCATGGCCGGTGTGCGTATGGCGAAGTACAAGATGTTCTTCAACCCCGCAAAGGCGGTGAAGGAACTGGGCCTGCCGCAGACCCCGCCGCGTCAGGCGCTGGCGGATGCCATCGCGTGGTTTCAGGAGCAGGGGTACGCGAGGGGGGCGCGGTAGGCGGGGTCGGAGAGGGAGGGGAGGGGATCGACCGGCTGGACGACAGGGACTCGATGGGCCATGGACTTGACTCGAAAACTACCTAGGTAGTACTAACGCGGTAGTGAAGCCCCAAACGCGTTCTGGTTCGTTGCGGGTCGGCGACCTGCAGTTGCGCATCCTGCAGATCTTGTGGGAGCGGAAAGAGGCGGCCGTCGCGGCGGTGCACGAGGTGCTCAAACCGGAGCGTGATCTCGCCTACACCACCGTGGCCACCATGTTGCGGAAGATGGAGGAACGGTCCCTGGTCGCGCACCGTGAGGAAGGCCGCACCTTTCTCTACCGGGCGCTGGTGGCGGCGGAGCAGGTGGGACGCAGCATGACGGATCACGTGGTCGAACGGCTCTTTGAAGGGAGCCTCGCCGACGCCGTGAGCCATTTGTTGCGCACGCGTGACGTGTCGCGCGGTGAACTCGACGCGCTCGAGAAGCTGATCCGCGACGCGAAGAGGAGGGCCAAGTGATCTCCGATGCCGGCTACTGGGTGCGGTGGGCGAGTCTGTTGACGGCGGAAGCCTGTG
>JADLFD010000285.1 GCA_020845805.1 Verrucomicrobiales bacterium
GAGGAGGACGCCAAGGCCAGTGCGGATTTCATCGGCAAACGGATGGTCTGGGAACGGACCTCAGGCTGGAGCGGCGGACGGTTCCATCAATCCGGGCGGTGGAAAGAGGAGCACCGATTCAAAACGTGGGATCTGCGGTCGTTGCGGCCGCACCGCGCGGTGGTAGTGCACAGCCGTGGCACCCGCCGGAAAGTCCACCTGCCTCCCCGCGAAGCGGACGGGTCGGTCTCCGCCTGGTACCGCAAGGGAGGGTTCTTCCGATGACCCCCGCGAAGTGCCCTATCGCAGATAGGGGTTGGTGTCCTGTCTTTCTTTCAAACGGTGTTCTGCCGCGTTCGGGGGCGGTTTTTTCGCGATGATCACGGCGCGAGTCCAAAAGAACGTGGCGGCGGCGAAGGCGTACTACACGCAGCATCTCGCGCGCGGGGAGTACTATTCGGAGCAGCAACAGGTCCGCGGGATGTGGTTCGGGAAAGGGGCCGAGCGCCTGGGGTTGGTGCCGGGGTCTCCGGTGACGCAGCAGGCGTTCGAACGATTGTGCGAGAATTTGCACCCGCAGACGGGCGAGCGACTCACCGTGCGCCGGCGCAAGGTGGATCGACGGGTGTGTCACGACTTCACCGTTTCGGCGCCCAAGAGCGTTTCGGTCATGGCGTACACCGTTGGCGACACGCGCCTGATTCGGGAGCACGAGGAATCCGCCCGGGTGGCCATGCGACAGGCCGAGGTCGAAGCCGGGACCCGCCAACGCAAGGCCGGCAGCAATGGCGCGCGCCTCACCGGCGAGATGGTCGCCGCCACCTTCACCCACAGTGAATCGAGGTCTCTCGACCCGCAGTTGCACACCCATTATGTGGTGTTCAATGCCACCTGGGACCCCGTGGAACAGCGGTGGAAAGCTCTGCAGACCGAGCGGATCTTCGAACGACTCGCCTTCTTCACCGAAGTTTACCGCAGCGAACTGGCGCGCCGGGTCCAGGCCTTGGGGTACACTCTTCGAACGACCGAGCACGGCTTCGAGTTAGCGGCGGTGAGCGAGGAGGTGATCCAGCGCTTCAGCAAGCGTCGGCGCGCGATCCTGGAGCAGGAACAGAAGCTGACCCAGGAACTCGGCCGGCCCCTGAGCAACAACGCGCGCGCTACCCTGGCGCACACGTCGAGGGAGCGGAAGAACCACCAGGTGGCGCCCGAGGAAATCCAGCGTCGGCAGCTCGCACAATTGTCGCCGGAGGAACTCGGTGCGCTGCGGCAGGCCATCCCCGGCCCGAGCGCGCCACCGGTGCGGCCCGCGGCGCCCGAAGTCTCGCCGGAGGCGGCCCTCGACTATGCGCGTGATCACCTGTTCGAACGGCGTTCCGTGGTCGACCGGACCGATCTGCTCGCCGCTGCCGCCCGGTTCGCGCGCGGCAGCCTGCCAATTGAAGAGCTGGAACGCGCCCTGGAGCAGCGACCGGAGTTCATCGAGGTGGATGGGGCGTTGACCACCCAGACGATGCTCGACCAGGAGTCGCGTATGATCGCCCTGGTCAATCGGGGCGTGGGCCGGGAGGCCCCCTTGAATCCCGGATTCAAGTCCGCGAGGCATCTGAGCGGCGAGCAACGTGCCGCGGTGGAATTCCTGCTGGGCACCCCGGACACCGTACTGGGCTTGCGCGGCGGAGCCGGGACCGGCAAGAGCGTGCTCCTTCAGGAATTGCTGCGGGCCATGGAGGGACAGCAACCGGTGCTGGTGCTGGCCCCCACAAGCGCGGCCGTGGCGGAGCTTCGCGCCCAGGGGGTGGCCCGCGCCGCCACCGTGCAGCGCTATCTCATAGATGAGGCTTTCCAGGCCGAGGCGCGGCGCGGGGTGCTGGTGGTCGACGAAGCAGGCATGCTGTCCACCGCCGACATGGTTCGCCTGCTGGAGAACGTCGAGCGGGACCGCTGCCGACTGATTCTCTCAGGCGACACGCGGCAGCACGGATCGGTGCAGGCGGGCGATGCGCTGCGGTTGCTGGAACGGAAGAGCGCGCTCGCCTCGGTGGGGGTGCATCGCATCGTGCGGCAGGTCGATGCCGACTACCGCGAGGCGGTGGCCGCTTTCTCGTCCGGCAAGGGGGCAGAAGCCCTGGTACGGCTGCGGCGTTTGGGAGCCTTGCGTGAAATTCCGGAGGGCGACCGCTACGCCATTCTCGCCGAGGATTACCTGGAGACCGTGCGGCGGGGGAACGTGGCGCTGGTAGTGAGCCCCACCTGGCGCGAGATCGCCCAGGTGACCACGCAGCTCCGTGAAGCTTTGAAGTCCAACCAACGCCTCGGCGCGGAGGATGCGCCGCTCTGGGTGCATCACGGCCTCAAGTGGACCCGGGCGCAGAAGCGAGAGCTGAAGAATTATCGGCCCGGGCAGACGCTGCACTTCCACAGTTCCACGCGGAACGTGCGCAGCGGGGAAACGCTCCTGATCGAGACCGTGACGCCCACCGCCATCGAGGCCCAGCGCGCCGATGGTGTGCGGGTGTCCTTGTCGCGCAAGCAGGCGGACTGTTTCGACGTGGGGGAGCGCTGTCCCTTGCCGGTGGCGGTCGGGGAAACCCTCCTGTTACAGGCTACCTCCAAGGCGCACCGGCTCTTCAACGGGCAGTTGGTGACCGTTCGTGAGGTCCACCCGGATGGTTCCATTCACCTGAAGGACGGCCGGAGGCTCCCGCGGGAGTACCGCGCGTTCACGCACGGGTATGCCGTGACCAGCATCGCGGCTCAGGGGCGCACGGTGGATCACGTGTTCGTGGCGATGGATTCGCACACCCTGAACGCGGCGCACCTGAACCAGCTCTACGTCAGTTGCTCGCGCGGTCGACAGCGAATCAGCGTGTACACCGATGACGTGCGGGCCCTGTACGACGCCGCCGCGCGATCGGGCCATCGTCTGGCGGCCACTGAACTCGTGGCCATGAACACGCGGGCCCTCCAGCCGCGGGTCGCCGCTCGACGGGGCGCGGCCGTTTGAAACGACCACCATGATTCGTACCTCGATAACTTCAGTTCCTGGAGACCGGAACGAACGAGATCCCGAGCTACCATGGCCGGGCGTCGAGGAACCGTACGCCGTCGAAGACCGCGCCTTTGGCGTGCGCTTCTACCAGACTCGCGATGGGTTCTTCCTGCCGTACACCCTCCTGCAGGCCGTTGTGTACACGCCGACGCGCCTGACACTGAAGTTCCCTGGGGAAGACATTGCGATCGACGGACGGGGGCTGCATGGCCTGTACGTGGCGCTCTGTCGGCAGGCCGTCACGCAGGTCGTGCTGCAAGGCGAACGCGGCCGCGCAGCGACCACCTGCATTCTCGGCATTGAACGGATTCCGAGGGAGGACGATCCGCAGCGTCCCCGCGAGGAATGACCGGGCCGAGATGCGCGCCGCAGTCATTCTTGAACCCCGGCGCGCGCGATCAGGCGGCAATCTCGGCGGCGCCGGCTCCGTGGTGCACTCCGCGGAGGTAGTCCACGCCGCGCTGGGCCGCCGACGCGGCGCGCAGGAGGACTTGCGAATCCTCCCGAAAGGCTTTCATCCAGCCGGCCAGGTAGCCGGTCTGGAGTTCTTCCACGTGCTGGTTCTCCAGGCGCACGATGGCACCGAGAAAAGCCGCACCCAGCTCGGCGACCAGTTCCTCGAAGGAGTAATCCCTCCGACTGAGGACTTCCGAACTCGAAAACCGGTTCAGTCGCTGGGGGTGGCCGGTGGCGTGCATCAGCTCGTGGAAGAGGGTCGCGTAGTATTCATCGGCGCTGCTGAACTGACTGAGATGCGGCAGGACGATGCGATCCTCTCCAGGCAGATACGCAGGATCCTGGGTGATGCAGTGCCGGATCTCGGGCGGTTGGGGAATGGCGCCGATCAACTGCTCCGCCGGGGCCAGCCGGTTTGCCTCGACTGTGATGGGCGCATCCTCTGGAGGCGGCACGCCCTCCACTTGGTCGAGATTGAACACGGCGCTGCTGAAGGGGACGCAGGGCGCCGGGTCGGCGATGCCGCGCTCGGCGCGCAGTTTCTCCCGTTCCTCGGGCGTCCGCCATTTCCAGTACACGACCGTCGTGGCGCGTTCGCCACGACGAACGTGGCCGCCCAGGCGCTGGGCTTCGCGATAGGTCAGCCAATAGCCCGACGAATACTCACTTGCCGACAACAGCAGCAGGTTGATACCGCGGTATTCGCGGCCGCTGGCCAGGCTCTTGGGCAGGCCAGTGGTCCAGGGTTTGTGCCAAGGCACGACGCCCTGTTCCATTCGGGCGAGGATTCGGGAAGTCACGAGGTCATAGATGCTCATACGAGGGTTCTCCGTGTTTCAATGCCCCCGCTTCCCAAGAAAGCGTTCCCTGGGTGGCGGGGGGTGGTTTTGCCCCCGTCTGGACCACCCCCGCCGCCCAGGGAAGGCGCACGCGACAACACCGCCAGCCTGAAGGGCTGACCACTTGGTGAAACACGAAGTCGCCCGGGATCGAGCGGAGCCGGAGGAAAAAGCGACCGCGTGACAGGTTCCTCCTGGCGCGAGGTTGCTTCCGAAGGCGGAGCGCCCGGGCGCGCCGTGGCCATGCGGCGCCCCGCTTCCCGCGGGGCGGCCGTTGGAACAGAGCCTTGATGGCGGACGATCACTGGAGGGATGCGGGAAAGCTGTGGGCTTCGATTTCCCGCGTACCCCCGTGGGACGACGATCTGTTCAGACGTCTGAACAACTGGGCCATCCCGGGCCGGTTTACCCTGGCGATGGCAGTCGGCGCAGGGCTTCTTCCAATGCGACGCGCACCCGCGGCAGACTCGCCTCGCCGTGGCGGAAGAGGACCTCGACCACGGCCTCTTCGGTCTCCACCGAAAGTCGTGGGGAAGCAGGCGCCGGCGCCGTGGGTTCCGGCGGGGAGGATACAAGGCGATGGGACGGTTCAGGGGTCGGGACCGTTGATGTGGGCGCCGGGGATTCCGTCGGGCTGGTCGGACACTTAGAGTCCGGACGTCGAATTCGCGGAGCGCGGGCTTGGCGCACGGTGAGCGCGCCGGTGCGCGCTTGATTCCAGAGCTCCTGCCGCGCCGACGCCTCCGGGACCTTGGCGATCTCGAGGATGACCGACTTGTTGGCTCCTTCGATGGACCGAGCCTCGGTCAGTTCGGATTCCGGAAGCGACAGCACCCGCAACGCCTGGTTGATCGCGCCGAGGGAACGCCCCAGGCGCTTGGCCAAATCCCGCTGGCTCAGGCCACATTCGTCCATGAGCCGCTGCATGGCGCGGGCCTCCTCGATGGGATGCAGGTCCTGTCGATGGATGTTTTCCACCAGTTGCACGGCCAGTCGCGACGGGTCGTCCACAGGGCGCACCAGGCAGGGCATCTCGGCCCAGCCCAGGCTCCTGCAGGCCGCGTATCGGCGTTCCCCCGCCACGATGCGATAGCGCTGGTCCGGCAGCGGTTCCACCAGGATGGGCTGCAACAGCCCATGCTCGATGATCGAATGCGCGAGATCCGCGAGCGCGCCCAGATCCTTGCGAGGCTGGTTTGGGTCGGGGTCCAGAAGGGCCAGGGGGAGATTAGCCAGGGTGGCCTCGCCGCGGTCGGTGAAATCGAGGCCCGGACGGGTCATGCCACTTGCCTGGCGGGCGAGACGTGCGGTCAATGCGTCGGCCATAAGCGTAGAATCTCCTCGGTGAGTTGTTGGTAGTCGTGGGTCGCCCGGGTCTCGGGCGCAAAGGTCATGATATCGCGCGGACAATCTTCCATTTGGCCCCGGTTCAAGGTTTCGCAGCGGCTGATGCGCGTGGCGAGGAGGTGGTCGCGCAGTGGTTCCAGGATACGTTCCACGCGCTCGTTGGTGACGGTCGCCTGACGCATCACCATGGTGAGCAGGATGCGGTACTCCCAGGGGCGCGCCCCACGCTTGATGACGTGCAAGGCTTCCAGCAGATCACCGAGCCCGCGCAAGGCGTAGCCCGACGGTTGGGTGGGAATGAGGAAATGGTCGGCCGCCACCATGGCATTCACCGGTAGGACTCCGAGGGTCGGCTGGCAGTCGATGAGCACGTAGTCGAAGCCCTCGACTCCATGCAACGCCTGCTGCAGGCGTTGCTCGCGGAAGTGACGCGCGTGCAGCAGGGAGTCGGCCTTGGACAGCGACAATGCGGCGGGCGCGACGCGGAGATTGGGCAGGTACGAATCAACCAAGACCGGAGTCAGCGCCGGCGGTTCCGACAGGAGCGCGTCGCCCACGGTGCGATCCTGGAGCGTATCAGGGTCGAGTCCGAGGCCGAGCGTGGCGTGCGCCTGGGGATCCAGGTCGATGAGCAGAGTGGGGTGCCCGGCCCGCGCGAGCATTGCCGCGAGGTTCACACTGGTGGTGGTCTTGCCGACCCCTCCCTTTTGGTTGATGACGGCGATGATTTTCATGCTTGGACCTCCGATACGGGACGCCTTCCCAGGCCATCCGGGTTGATCTGCTGATCCCATTCCCAGAACCCGAGCGCGGGCGCCTGGGGATGTTGGGCGAACCGGCGCGCGAACTGGTCAATCCGCGCGTCTTCCCGGTCGAGCTTCGCGACCCACGCTTCAGAGAGCTGGAGCGGTCCGTGCCGCAGGTGCTCGTGTTCCTTCCGACGATGGTCGAGGAAGGCTTGGTATTCCGCGGGGAACTCGCGCTGAAAGCGTTGTTCGTGGGCCTTCAAGTAGGCCTGGTAGGCCGACTGGTGCTTGATTTCATGGGCCGCGCGCAGCTCGGCGCGCTGGGCGTTCGTTCGTCCTTTGGCCTCGTTGGCAACACGCCGGAGCAATTGGTCGCCGAAGGTGACCAGATTCCACGCGAGGTGCGGTCGGGCCCGGTGGTCGCCCTGGTGCCGCGAGCGCACCAGCTCTCCGAATTGCGTGCCCCAGTGCGCCACGCGGCGCTCGTCCGGTTCCACGGCGAGCAATCGCGGCAGGAATCGGCTCACGGCTTGCAGGTCGGCCTCGAATCCCTCGGTTGCCGCGGGACCGTTGAAGCCGTGGTACGCCGCGTAGTAGTGCCGGGTGAATTCCGCGGCGCACGGATGCATCGGCCCGGTGGAAGACGGCGCTTCCGGGCGCGCCCAGTTCTCCTCGATGGCGCGCCGAAGAAGTCCCAGCCGATTTCGACTCGGATTGCGCAAGGGCAGCCATTCGACCTGGTTGCGGACGACGTCGAGCCGGACGTCGGTCGCCAGGCGGCGCGCGGTTGTTGCGTCGAAGCCGGCCTGCTGCAGGCACTGCATCGCCTCGGCGAATTCCTCGCTGGCTGCCTCCGGGGATGAAGGACCCGCCGAAGATGACTCCGCAGCAGCAGCAGCAGCGACTGTTGTTGTCTGAGGGTTGTATTCTTCTTTTAGGATTAAGGCGTTCACCTTTTCCGACCCCCTCGGAACGCACGTTTCGGACCGGTCGGATCCCCGGTTTCGGACCGGTGTCTCGTTGCCGCTTTCTGACCGGTCGGAAAAGGGGAATTCGTTCGGTACGGCTTTCGGCGCCGGGGTCTGTCCCGAGGCACACGTCGGTCGGTGCCGGGAGGCGGTGGAAGGACGGGTGCGGGTCCGGTTCGGGTGGGTGGGATCGTCGCGGCACCACCGAATCCGGTAGGTCGACCCGGTGCTGTGAGGCACTGGCCCTGGGATGTAGCGGCCGCGGTGCACCAGTTCGATGTAGCCACGTTGGCGCGCGATCATGAGCGCCTCGTGCGCCTTGGAACGTCCGAGACGCGCGAGCTTCGCCAGGTCGGTCACCGTCTTGGTGATGGGCCGTTTACGCTCCCCGCTGGGACCCCATTCGATGGAATAGAAGAGCAGCGCACCCACCACGCGGATCACGCTGAGGCGTTCGTTCGGGATGACGTGATCGAAGAAGGCGTTGGGGATGTTCATGCGCGCCATGCGCGGACGCGGGCGCTCGCCGGGCGGCAAGGGGTCGGAATCGAATCCGGCCGGAGGGTAGTAGAAGCCCTGGAACTCGTCGGCCAGATGGGTCAGAGGGCCGTTAATGTCCCAACGGAGCGCGTACACCCCTGGACGCCCCGGGTGACCTGGTTCGCCGGGCGCCGGGGCTTCCAGGCACTGGAGAAAGCGGCGATCCATCGCCTCCGCCACCGCTTCGGCGATGACGTCGCGTGACACGCCCGCCTTCAGGATGAAATCCTGGTACGAGCAGCGCAGGGATCCCTGGGATGGATTGCCATCGCGGTCCACGTAGCCCAGGAGTTGCCGCAGGACATAGGCCACGATGCGGATCGCACTGCGCGACGACCGCGGAATGGCGACCGTGAAGAACTGGATCGGCGTGTACGTGACATTGGACCGGAAGTCCGGGAAGCCCTTGAACGGGAGTTCGGGCGGGTGGCCGCATGTGCCCATGGCTCAGCCCTCCCGCGGAGTGGGTGGCACAGCCGTGCCGGCCAGCGACGGAGCAACGGTCGGGGCCGGCGCATGCCGTTGGGCGTGCTCGCGGATGATCTGGTTGATGCAGAAACTGCGGTCGCGGTCGTGCCGTTCCGACAACTCTTGCAAGTACTCCAGCACGTCGATTTCCAGACTGACCCCCACCGAACGCGTGCTCCGCCGTCGCCTGCCGCCCATGAATTCCGCCTCCTTCTGGCCCAAAGAACGATCCCCAGTCTTCGTGTAGCATGGCATGCCCGGGCAGGACAACGGGTGATCTGCACCCGGTCCTTGGGGAATTGGCGTTGGCATCAACGCCTACCCGCAGGGA
>JADLFD010000286.1 GCA_020845805.1 Verrucomicrobiales bacterium
ACCAGGCTCTGCATGCCCCGCGTTGACCGCTGCCGCGGCCCATACGCCCAGTGCACGTTGTGCGAGACGATGTCCGGACCCAGCTTCCGAAAGCATTCCATGATGTCGATCTCGGCTCCGTACACCGCCGGATCCTCCCCCGCGGAAATCAGCGGCGACTGAATCCAGAATGCCGCCCAGACGCCCGCCGAGCGCTGCACCCGCGCGCGACATTCAAAGAACCCGTACCGCGTCATAAACCGGCCCTGGGTACCCACCGCACCGATCAGAATCTTGCCTTCCTTCTCCAAGGCGTGAAGGCGCAGCTTGCCGCCGCGCACTTCCACCGCTTCCGGCGAGACATACCCCAGCGCGCGTGGCCCCACGCCACGCACTTCCCACTTCGCCGGATCCAACGCGCGCCCACGGAACTCGTCCTCCCATACCAACTCGTACCCCAGCGACCTCGCCGAATAACGCTCCTCGCTCATCGGCAGCATGGCACGCCGCTGCGCCCAAGCCCCCTGGCCCATCGCCAGCACCCACAGCAGCACCCACACTCCCCAACGCATCACGCGCCATAACCCCGGGCCGAACGAAACAGACAACGTCGTGTTCACGGTGCGTTGAGCTTAACCGGACGCGCCCAGTCGGAAAAGCCACCGAAAGAACCCGGCTGCATCCCAACCCAAACTCTGCTCCACTCTCCGCAGTCCAGCGTCGTGCCATGAGATCTGCCCGCTTCGCCCTGCCCCTCCTCGTGCTCGTCGCCGCGTTGTCAGCGTTGCTGGTGCTCGTCCTCAGCCGGACCTCCCCTCACACACCCCGACCCGGGGACGACGCGGAGCTCCGTCCAGGCGAGACCGCCCCTGGCCAGTCCGGAACCGGCGCACTCGCGGCCCAGAACGAACGTCGCGGCCTGACCGAAGCGCAGTGGCGCAAGGCACGACGCGAATCCGAAACCGCCGACGACGCCCCTCCCACCCGCGTGCCCTGGGTTCACCGACTCCTCTCCCCGGACGCTGGAACGCCGCTCGAGGAGGACGCCGTTCGCGCCTGGGTGGAGGCGGGCCACACGAACGTCGAGGATCTGCTCGCCGCACGCCAGGCCGGGGGCGGATCGGAATTCCTCCAGCGCGCTCTGGAGCTCTTCCCCAAGGATCCGCGCGTGCTCTTTGCGTCGACCGCATTGAAAAGCACACCGGAGGAACAACGTGAACGGCTGGAGCGCTTCAAGGACGCGGCTCCTTCCAACTCGCTCGCCAACTACCTCAGCGCCTGGAACGAGTTCAAGGCAGGCAACCCGGAGAAGGCCCTCGAGGAACTCGCTGTCGCCACCACCAAATCGGAGTTCAACGACTACACCGCCGAAGCCTGGGAAAACACGGAGAAGCTCCTCCTGGCCCACGGGATGTCCGACGCCGAAGCCAAAGCCCTCAGTGGCTCGTCTCTCCTCCTGCCGCATCTCGCCCAACTCAAGGAGGTCACGCGCGGGCTCCTCGACGTCCGCGCCGAAGCCCTCGCCGCCGGCGATCAGGCGGGCGCGGAACGAATCACCCAACTGGGATTGCACCTCGGTCAGCAACTCGCCGACGGCCCCGGCTCCATGACGCTCATCGGGGAACTGGTCGGCCTCACTCTGGAGCGCATCATCCTGCGCGACGTGCCACCCGACACCGAACTGCCCTACCTCCAGAAGTCCGCCGGAGAAGTGCTCTCCACCGTCGATACACGCCGCGCCAGCACGCGCGAATCCTCCCAGACCTTCGAGACCTGGGTCCGCGGCGCCAGCGAACCCGAGATCCTCGAGTACTTCCAGCGACTCAAGTCGGAGAGCGAATCCGCCGCTCTCCGTTGGATCCGGGAACAACCCTCCCCACCCGCGCCGGCCCCCTAAGCCCATCCCACCCCGCGCTCGCTCCATGCCCTGCACCGCACGCCAAGTTGAACCCGAAGCCACGCTCCCGTTGCGCATGCTCCAGCGCCGCGAGGCCAACGCGCAGATCGTCCACGACACCCTCCATCGACGCCCCGGCTGGGTGCTATCCTACTTCCTCGAAATCGACCGCGAACCGGTCGGCTTCGGCTCCGTGGCCATCGCCGGCCCTTGGACCGGCAAACCCACTGCCTACGAATGCTACGTGGTGCCTCAGCATCGTGCCCTCTTGTTCGATCTGTTCGAGGCCTTCCTCGACGCCAGCCAACCCGCCTTCCTGGAATTCCAAACCAACGACCCGCTGGTCGACCTGCTCCTCCACACCTACGGACGCGAGGGCGTCAGCGAAAGCATCGTCTTCGCCGACGCCCTCACGTCACACCTGCCCGCCCATGGCACGAGCCTGCGCGCGCGCACCTCACAGTCCGAGGTGCACGTCGCCCGGGAACGCCGCCAGGGCGGCGGCGAATGGTCCCTCGAATCCGGCACCGAAACCGTCGCCACCGGCGGCCTGCTGTTCCACTACAACCGCCCCTACACCGACGTGTACATGGAGGTCGGCGAACCCTTCCGCCGCCGCGGCTATGGCGCTTACCTGGTGCAGGAACTCAAGCGTCTGGCCTACGAACTCGGCGCCATCCCCGCGGCCCGATGCAGCCCCTCCAACCTCGCCTCGCGCCGTACCCTGGCTCGCGCCGGCTTCGTTCCCGTCGGACACATCGTCAACGCCCGCCTGTCCCGCTAAGGCCGCGTCCCGCCCGCCACCCCCACCCATCACGCAACGTCTGGTTTGGACCTGGCCGGCGGTGACTCAGTCACCGCCGTCAATCCGTGCGGAGCACGGTTCAGGCAAAGGAAGCGCCTCCCGTGCCGCCGGGCTTCGTCGTCCGGATCGCCGATACCCTGGACCACGCTGGCCGCATTCCCTCCATGGCCTTCGTCCGCTTCGTGATGGATCCACGGCTCAGAGCTTCGGCTACGCAAGGATTCAGCCCGCGTCTGCACCGTTGCAGTTTGCCGCGCTCTCAGGTACGTCAACCGGCCGCGGTTGCCCCGGAGTCCAGCACCCCTCAACATGTTGTTCATCACACTGATGCAGATCAAAAGCCACCCTCATATTGCCCGCGTTTCCACCGCGATCTACATCCTCCTGCTCCTGATGGGCCCCGGGCTCCAAGCCCAAATGACGCCCGGCCAGATCGAACGGGGCTACGCGATTCCCGGACTTCAAACCCCCCGCACGCTCCAGGTGCAACCCGACGGCAAAGTCCTCTTCGTGGGCGTATTTACCAACGGCGTCACCGGCGCCTACCTGGTCCGACTCGCCGCCGACGGCTCGATCGAGTGGAAGAGCGACCGACTCAGCGGCGCCGCACAATCGCTGGCCGCAGGGTGGACCGGCGAGATCTTCGCCGGCGGCGATAACACCCCCTACCGATTCCGTCCTCCCGCCACCGCGCCTGAGGCCAGCTTTGTCGCCGGTCTCGGCTGGCGACTCAGCGATCCCTGGGCCGTCGCCTACCAACCCGATGGCGGCCTCCTGATCGCCGGGGGTGGCCCGACCGGGTCACAAGTGGACTGGGGAGCGGACCGCAATCAGCGCAATCTGCCGCTGCGCATCGCGCCCAACGGCTCCCGCGACACCGCGTTCTTCGCCAACATCGGCCTCGGCCCCTGCACAGACCTCGCCGTGCTCCCCGATGGCTCCTTCCTCGCCGCGCGCGCCGATGTTCGCCGATTCCACGCCGACGGCACTCCCGACACCAGCTTCACGCCCTGGAACGTGGCCAACGTGGAACTCCTGCGCCGCCTTCCCTCCGGCGACTTCCTCGTGGGCGGCGGCGCCATGCGCACCTTCAACGGCACGGCCGTGAAGTCCCTCATCCGGGTCAGCGCCACGGGAACGCTGGATCCCACGTTCAACTTCGCCGGCACGTTCGATGTGATTTACGACGCGGCGGGCGCCCATCGCCCCCTCGCCACGCTCCCCGATGGCAAACTTGTCGTCGGCCTGGCCACGGGCGGCATCCAACGATTCCTTTCCACCGGCGAACCGGACGCCGCCTGGACCAATCCCGCCCCCACCGTCGTCGTGCGCGAACTGGTCGCCGATGGTCAGGGTGCCGTGTACGTCCTCGGCAATCTCGACGGGGCCACCCAATCCCAACCCATTTACCGACTCGCCGGCGACCAGGTCGGCCCGGTGTCCAAGGCCCCCATCTTCACCACGCAACCGGCCGCCATCACGCTCACCACCGCCGGCGCCACCGTCACCCTGAGCGCCGTGGTCACCGGGGAACCCGCCCCTTCGCTCCAATGGTTCCACGACGGCGCACCCCTGCCGGGCGCGAATTCCGCCTCCTGGGTTCTCACCGGTCTCCAGGCGTCCGACGCGGGCACCTACCAACTGGTCGCCAGCAACCGCGTCGCCGTTGTGGCCAGCACCCCGGCGCAGATCCATCTGGACCCCGCCCCACGCCGGCCCGGCTCGCTCGATGTCTCTTTTGAAACCCCGCCCTTGAATCCCCCCGCCGGAACCGAAGGCTTCGTTCCCACGACCGTCAACCCGCTATTCTGGGGAGGCGCCCCCACCTCCGACGGAGGCCTCTACCTCTGGGGCAACTTCGCGTTCCGTCGCTCCCCCAACACGATCGAGACCGGCGTCGTGCGCCTCGATGCCGAAGGCGCCGTGGTGCCAGGCTTCCGTCCCGGCGACCTGGTTCGTGACGCAGGCGGCGGCGCCCTCCAGGCCGATGAACGACTTGTCCTCGGCGCTTTGTTCGTCTCCGGCACCGAGATCCGCGATGGGGTCGTGCGACTTCTGCCCGACGGTTCCCGAGACGCCTCCTTCGCCGACCTCCGTCTCTTTGCCGGTACGCAGCAGGCCGGTGCCCGAGTCGTCACCCTGCAGACCAACGGAGGGATTCTCGTCGGTGGCGATTTCGAGCGCGTACAGAATGTCCTGCGACCCGGCCTGCTGCGCCTGCAGCCTGACGGCACCCTCGACACCGCGTTCGCCACGCTGCCTCTCAGTTCACGCGTCACCGCCCTGGTCGTGGCTCCCGACGGCGATATCTACGTCGGCGGCTCGTTCTCACTGCCCGGTGCCACGATCGAAGTCAGTGTGCTGCGCCTGAACCCGGACGGCACTCAGGACCCCGCGTTCACTCCTTTCCCCGGTGTCATCGGCGTGACGGATCTGGAACTCGCCCCGACCGGAGGCGTGGTCGTCCTGCGCAGCGCCGGCGCGGTCCTCGGCGGACGGACCCTTTCCAACCCGTTCCAACTGGACGGTTCCGGAACGCACGCACCCGCCTTCGACACCGGAATCCTTCACGGCGCAGGCCATGCCCTGCTCCCACGTCCCGACGGCTCCTGGCTGGTCAGCTCGGATACGGGAACGGCGCCACTCACCCCCCGCCCGGTCGATCGCCATCTGTCCGGCGGCGCGCACGATCCGTTCTACACCAATGCCCCCCCCCTCGCCTTCGTCCGAAATCTGCTGCCGGCCGCCGACGGGACAGTCTGGGTCATCTCGGCCAACCACCCCGGCGCCACCCGATTGCACGGGGATAACTACGTCCCGCCGGCACCGCCCACCATCGTGCGCGCGCCCCGCAGCATCGCCGCCGCCGGACT
>JADLFD010000287.1 GCA_020845805.1 Verrucomicrobiales bacterium
CTCCCCGCTCACGCCGTTCGCCACGCCCTTCAGCGCGGACTCATGTCCGCGACTACCCCTCCGTTCCGTAGCCGCCGTCGTCCAGACGGCGCTCACTCCCCCGTTCCCCGCTCACCCCCTTCGCCAACACCATCCAGCGCGGACTCACGTCCGCGGCTACCCCCTCGTTCCCTTCCGTAGCCGCCGTCGTGCAGACGGCGCTCGCTCCCCCGCTCCCGCTCACCCCGTTCGCCAACGCCATTCAGCGCGGACTTACGTCCGCGACTACCCCCTCGTTTCGTTCCGTAGCCGCCGTCGTCCAGACGGCGCTCACTCCCCCGCTCCCGCTCACCCCCTTCGCCAACGCGCATCGGCGCGGACTCACGTCCGCGACTACACTTCCGTTCCGTAGCCGCCGTCGTGAGACGGCGCTCACTCCCCCACTCCCGCGTACCCCGTTCGCCACGCCATTCAGCGCGGACTCACGTCCGCGGCAGCGCACAAGGACTCCTTCAGGCCACGAACGCCCTCGCGGAAAAGTGCTTGCCGCCCCGCATCGGATGCGGCTCGCTGGCACCAGAAACCGGCACAGACTGACTCCTTATGGATCTTCTCCTCGCCTACATCGCCTGTTTCGCACTCGGACTCCTCTACGTCTTGTTTTCCGCCATCGCCGGCCACTTCCTCGGCGCCCATGAAGGGGATGGCGCGGAGATCGGGTCCGGTGGCCACGCCGAAGCGGGTTTTGGCGGAGATCACATGCCCGGCATCTCGCCCCTCAGCCCCACCACCATCGCCGCATTCATCACCTCATTCGGTGGCATCGGCATGATCCTTTCCCGGATCGAGGCCACCAAGAGCCCCCTACTCAGCCTGCCCCTCTCGTTGCTCGGCGGATTCCTCATCGCCACGGTGGTGTTCTACATCTTCCGCGCCGTGTTCATCCGTACGCAGAGCTCCAGCGAATCGCGGGTCGCCAACCTGGCCGGACGCGAGGCCACGGTCATCACCCCCATCGCACCAGGAAGCGTCGGAGAGATCGCCTACGTCGACGGCGGCGTCCGTTACACCGCGTCCGCCCGCAGCGAGGGAACCGATCCCCTGCCTTCCGGCTCGACCGTGGTCATTCATCGCATCGTGGGAAACCAGTTCTTCGTGACCGCTCGACACCTCGCCTGACGCCCTCCCGCTCGCGGCCACGTGCCACGCCCGGCGAGCATGAATTTCCTGCAACTTCCCGGTACTTCCACCCCTCCACCTTCGACATGCAACAAACACTCCTGACCTTGGCCCAGTTCAACCTCGGCAGCTGGGGCCTCGCCGCCATCGCCGTGGTGGGCATCCTCGCGGTGATCGGACTTTCGTTCGTGGTGTGGGCCAGCCGTTACACCAAGGTCGGTCCCAACGAAGTGCTCATCGTTTCCGGCCGGCGCCAAACCATGCGTGACGCCGACGGTTCGGCACACTCACGCGGGTTCCGAATCGTGAAGGGCGGCGGCACCTTCGTCGTCCCCGTGGTCGAGAAAGTCGACACGCTTTCGCTCGAGCTGCTGACCATCGATGTGCAGACGCCGGAGGTCTACACCAGCAAGGGCGTCCCCGTGCGCGTCGATGGCGTGGCCCAGATCAAAGTGAAGGGTGACGACGTTTCCATCGCCACCGCGGCGGAGCAGTTCCTCAGCAAAGGCAGCGAGGAGATCCGCGGCATTGCCACCCAGACGTTGGAAGGCCACCTGCGCGCCATCCTCGGCACGCTCACCGTCGAGGAGATTTACCAAAATCGCGATGCGTTCGCCTCCAAGGTGCAGGAGGTGGCCGCCGGCGACATGGCCAACATGGGCCTGCAGATCGTCAGCTTCACCATCCGCGACATCCGCGATACCCAGGGTTACCTCGAAGCCCTCGGCAAACCGCGCATCGCGCAGGTCAAACGCGACGCCCAGATCGCGCAGGCCGAAGCGGACCGCGACGCGATGATCAAGAGCTCGCAAGCCCAGCAGGCGGGGATGGAAGCCAAACTCGCCGCCGACACCAAAGTCGCCGAGGCAAATCGCGATTTCGAACTGAAGGTGGCCGAGTACAACACTGCCACCAACAGCAAGAAGGCCGAGGCCGACCTCGCCTATGACCTGCAGAAGTACAAGACCGGCCAGCTCGTGAAAGCCGAGGAGGTGCAGGTCCAGATCATCGAAAAACAGAAACAGATCGAACTCCAGCAGCAGGAGATCATGCGCAAACAGCGCGAACTCGAAGCCAACGTGCAGAAGCCGGCCGACGCCGAGCGCTACCGCGTGGAAGCACTTGCCAGTGCCAAGCGATTCCAACTGGAGACCGAAGCCGCCGGCGCCGCTGCCGCTCAGAAGCAGACCGGCTTTGCCCAGGCCGAAGTCGCGCAGGCCACCGGTCTCGCCGAGGCCGAGGCGCAGAAGGCCAAGGGCCTTGCCGAAGCCGCCATCATCGAGGCCCAGGGACACGCGCAGGCGGAGGCCATGCGCCAGAAGGCCGAGTCCTTCAAGCAGTACAACGAAGCCGCCGTGATCGAGCTGATCGTCAGGGTCCTCCCCGAGATCGCCGCCAAGATCTCCGAGCCGCTCTCCAAGACCGAACGCATGGTCATCATCAATTCCGGTTCCGGGGAAGGCGGCGGCGCTTCGAAGCTGACCGGAGACGTCACCCAGATCATCGCCCAACTCCCGCCTGTCCTCGAAAGTCTGACCGGCGTGGAGTTCAAGCGCCTGCTCGAACAGGTGCCCGCCCTGAAGCGGGCCATGCGCAGCACGACAGAGCCCGCCGCTCCCGCCCCAACAACCGAACCCCCGACCACGGCCGCGAAAGCCTAGCGGAACCCCGCGAACCACCGTGCCCGACACGCTCCGGGAGTCGTGTCGGGCACGTGTCCTTTTGTACCTTCATCCCTTCCCGTCCGATCCGGGCCGCCTTGCAACACCCACCCGAGCTCCCCGCCCCAACACCTCCCACTTCGGCCAACGCCCAGGCCGTCCCGTTGCCCCCGATGCCCACACCCGCGTTGCGTTGGGGAACTGAAGTCCTAAAGTGTCGCCCGTCCCGAAGCCACTGACCATGAAGACTCTGGTTACTCCCCCACCGTTTCACATCAATCGCCGTCGCTTCCTCCAGACCGCCTCCACCGCGCTCGCCATGTCCGCCCTCGGCAGCCTCGGCGCCGAGGTGGCCAATGGCAAACCGCGCCGCGTGGGTCTCATCGGCGCCGGCTGGTACGGCAAGAGCGACCTCTGGCGCCTGGTCCAGGTCGCCCCCGTCGAGATCGTGTCCATCTGTGACGTCGACACCAAGATGCTCGACGGCGCGGTGGAGATCGCCAGCCAACGACAGAAATCGAAGAAGAAACCACGCACCTACCGCGACTACCGCGAGATGCTCAAGGAGAAGGACCTCGACATCGTGGTCATCGGATCGCCCGACCACTGGCACGCCCTGCAGGCCATCACGGCCATCGAGTCGGGCGCGGATGTCTACCTGCAGAAACCCATCTCTGTGGACGTGCTCGAAGGCGAAGCCATCCTCGCCGCCGCCCGAAAGCACAACCGCGTGGTGCAGATCGGCACCCAGCGTAAGAGCACCCCGCATCTGATCGAGGCCCGGAAACAAATCATCCAGGGCGGGCTGCTCGGCAAAATCGCGCACATCGACATGTGCTGCTACTTCCACATGCGCGCCAACGGCAACCCGCCGCTCGAACCCGTCCCCGCGCACCTCGATTACGAGATGTGGACCGGTCCCGCCCCGCTGCGTCCCTACGACGGCCTCCCGCACGTGCGCTGGTGGCGTACGTTCATGGAGTATGGCAACGGCATCGTGGGCGACATGTGCGTGCACATGCTCGACACCGCACGCTGGCTCGTCGGCCTCGGCTGGCCCAAACGCGTCAGCTCCTACGGCGGCATCTTCGTGCAGAAGGACGGCAAATCGAACATCTCCGACACCCAGACCGCGACCTTCGAGTACGACGGGCTTTCCGCCGTCTGGCAGCATCGCACCTGGGGCAGCGCCCCCGACCCCGACTACCCCTGGGCGGTCTTCGTGCACGGCGAGAAGGGCGTGCTCAAGGCCAGCACCATGCGCGCGGACTTCATCCCGCACGACAACAAGCAAAAGACCATCCACTTCGATTGCGTCTACGAGAAGGAGAAGTTCCCCGAGGACAACTCGGAGAAGGACATCGAGCTGAATGCCGCGCCCGCCACGCGCCTCCACATGCTCGACTTCCTCGCCGCGATCGAGAAGCGCGGGCGCCCCGTGGCCGACATCGAAGAGGGCCATATCTCCACCGCGAGCTGCATCCTGGCCAATATCGCCATGCAGGTCGGCCGAACGCTGTCCTACGACCCCGCCACGCGCACCGTGCGTGGTGACGCCGAGGCCACCAAGCTCCTCCGCCGCGCCTACCGCCAACCCTGGCAGCATCCCGGCGCCGCGCTGGGCTGATCCCCACACGATGTTTCAAGCCGCGGCGGCGGCCCTCTCCCGGGTCCGCCGCCGCGCGCCTCGTCCCGCAGGCCCAGAGGGCTTGCTCCTCGCCCGAGCGTAAGATCTTCGAACCGGGAGCCGACTCACGGCACAACCACGCGCGCGCGCAGAAACCGGGGCCGTTCGTCCGCCGGCAGAAGCAACTCCCGCTCGCTGGCCGTGGCCGGAAAACTTACCCCGCCGCCGTCGTCGGGGAACCCGGACCACGCGGACCACCCAGCCGCACTCAGGTCCCGCGAGGCTTCGAAGAGGATCCCCACCCCCGCGGGTTGCCGATACTGCACGCGCCAAGTCCCACCCGCTCCGCGCGCCACCCGCAACCGCCAGACGTCCGCCGCGTCCTTCGGATCGGTGCCCGTGACGTACTCGAGATAGTCCGATCCCCCGTCCCCATCCGCGTCGCGCGTGCGGCTCGCAGCCGCGGCCACCTCGTCGCCAAACCGCTCCCGCAGCCAACTGGGAAAGTCAGGCCGGGCCGCGGTGCTCGTGATCCAGCGTTCCAGCAGCGCGACACCCTCGGCATCCACCACGCCGGAGGAGATCGGAGGCATCCGATCCGCCGCCACCGACTCCACCCGGCGCAGCAGCACGGACTGCTCCGGATGTCCGGGCACCACCACCGCCAGGTTCGGGTCGCCCCCCGCGTCATTCAGAGGTCCCAGCAGCAGGCCCGCCACGTCGGTGGGCGTCTCCAGGCGCGTGTCGAAGAAGCCACCCCCCACCGTTCCACCCGGCCGATGGCACGGCGCACAGTTGACCGACAAATACGAACGCGCACGCGCCTCCAGACTCACGCCTTCGTCGGCCAGGGAAGGATGCCTTCGCACCCCCTCAAGATCCAAAGGCGCCTGCGCCAGATAACCCTCCTCCGTCCATCGGCGAATCTGGTCCTGCACCTGACCCGCGGCGTGGGTTACCGGCCGCGAGAGCTGCGCGGTGTCGAAGGACAGGGTGCCGCCCGCCGCCGCGTTGTGGCAGGCGAGACATTCGGCGCGGCTCGGAAACCGCCAAGTCACCGTGCGCGTCCCGCCTCCTTCGGCGCTCGCCACTGTGATCGGAAGCGTCTCGCCCTCGTCGGGAACGAGCACCGCGTTGGTGGCCGAGGTCCAACGATACGT
Source organism: Verrucomicrobiales bacterium (assembly GCA_020845805.1). Lineage (GTDB taxonomy): Bacteria > Verrucomicrobiota > Verrucomicrobiia > Limisphaerales > CAIMTB01 > CAIMTB01. Next base: position 5,607 of record JADLFD010000287.1, read on the forward strand.
GATGCCATAGACCCCCGCGGCGTTGCGGACCAGGAACCTCGTCTCCAATCGTTGCCGCGCGTCGGTGGGCAACGGGCCCAAGGGATACTCGAAGTGCTTCACCCATACGGAGCCGACCGGACTCTGCCAGGCCCCCGTCTCAGTGAAGGTGATCTGGTTGGTGCCCGGCACATGAAACCACCGGCGCTTCTCAGCGCCATCCGACCAGAACGGAAGGTTCACCTCGTACGGGATCACCCCGGCCACGGGTTCCAGGGCGGCCGTATTCGCAAACGCCCCCGTATCGGCCAGCGTCGCCGGCAAGGGTTGTCCGCCCGCACTGCCTGGCACCAGACGCACGACCCGCCCCCCGTCCAGGTCCGCGATCAGCACGTCTCCGTCGCGCGGATCGCGTCCGAAAGCCGAGATGCCCACCTCGCCCAACAATCGCTCCACCAACGGCGCCGCTCCTTCCCGCCGTCGCAGGCTCCACACGTTGCCGCTGACGTAATCGGCGAACAGATAGGCGCCGGACAAATGGGCAAACCGCGGGCCGCGATACACCAGCCCGCCCGTGATTGAGCGGCCTTGGCTGGGCCCGCTTCCATGCGAATAGCTGTGCAACGGCGCGACGTAGTTGAACTCCGGACTCGTGGTGAACCCCGCGGGCGCGCCCGATCGAGGTCCGCCGATCGGGCCCTCGCGAAACGGCCACCCGTGATTCGCACCACGGCGCGTGACGTAGATCGATTCGCGCGCGTTCTGCCCGACGTCCGCCACCCACAACTCCCCGGTCACGGGATCGAACGAGACGCGCCACGGATTCCGCAATCCCACGGCGTAGAACTCCGTGCGCACTTGCGTCGGGTCGGAAATCGGCCGCCCCAGGAACTGGGTGGCCCCCACAAACGGGTTGTCCGCCGGCACACGGTAGTTGCCGAGGAACGCTTCGTTGGCGGGATGCGAATTCGGCAACAGCGAACCCGCACCGGCGTCGACATCGAGCCGCAGGATGCCCGCAAAGAAGTCGCGTGTGATGGTTTGCCCGTTGCTGAACTGGTCATTGCCACCCCCCTCATCCCCCAGCGTCACATAGAGGAAGCCGTCCGGACCGAACTGCACATCGCCTCCGTTGTGGTTCGACGCCTCGTCGTACTGCTGAAATAGCACCGTCTCCGCCGGGGCCGCACGGTGCGGGTTGTCGGCCGAAACACGAAACTCGCTCAACCGATCGTGCAGCCGGTTGGTTTGTCCGCGTGTGGTGGCGCGTACGGTGCGAAAGACAAAGAATCGGCCGTTCTCGGCATAGCGCGGGTGGAACGCCAGCCCCAGCAGACCCTGCTCGCCACCCGATACCGTGGAGCCCGTGAGCTCCAGGAACGTCGTGCGCGTGGGCGCCGCCAGATTCGTGATCACCACGATGCGCCCGGTCTGCTCCACCACAAACAACCGGTTGGTTTCGCCGGGCGGACTGGTGATCACCACCGGACTGGTGAATCGCAGCGCGCCCAACGCCGACTCCAACGAACTCGCCGGCTCCAGCGGGAGACGCAACGCGGGACCCACCACCCGGTTCACCAATGCTTCCTCCGCCAAGACTAAGGGCATCCCCGCGGTCCAAAGCCATCCCGTCAGAGCCATCCAGCGTAGCATGGGCCAAGCTGGACTTGAACCCGCTGAAGTTCAACCGGGAGGAACAGGCCCTCTCGCTCGAGGCCGGAGCATCATCTCCAGGTCCGGCCGAAGATCGGCTGATATGCGGCGGGGCCCTTGGTATTTGACGCGTCCTCGGCCCCTGCCTTTACTTCGGGCCATGACCTCCAAGCCCGCGCCGCAGTCGCCCTTGTCACGTCGTTCGGCCCTCAAGTCTGCCGCCGCGGCGGGGGTGGGCGCCACCTGGGTGACCGCAGATCTGGGACGTCGCATCGACGCGGCGGACCAGGCCTCCGGATTGAAGGGGCGCATCCATCACTCCGTTTGCCGCTGGTGCTATTCGAAGATCGAGCTCGACGCCCTCTGCAAAGCCTCGAAGGAGATGGGCATCCAATCCATCGACTTGCTCGGCCTGGACGAGATTCCCGTCGCGCAGAAACATGGTCTCACCTGCGCCATGGTGAGCGGAATTCCCGGCGGCATCGGCAAGGGCCTCAACCGCCGTGAGAACCACGACTCCATTTTGCAGTGGTTCGAATCAGCGGCGCCGAAGGTCGCCGCCGCCGGGTGCGTGAACGTCATCTGTTTCTCCGGCAACCGCGCTGGCATGTCCAACGAGGAAGGCCTCGAGCACTGCGCCGTCGGTCTCAAGCGACTGCTCCCCATCGCCGAGAAACACAAGCTGGTCCTGGTGATGGAACTCCTGAACTCCAAAGTCGATCACGCGGACTACATGTGCGACCACACCGCCTGGGGCGTGGAACTCTGCAAGCGCACGGGATCCGACCGCTTCAAACTCCTCTACGACATCTACCACATGCAGATCATGGAGGGAGATGTCATCCGCACCCTGCGCGCCAGCGCCCCGTACATCGCGCATTACCACACCGGGGGTGTCCCCGGCCGCAATGAGATCGATGAATCCCAGGAGATCTATTACCCCGCGGTGATGGAAGCCATCGTGGCGACGGGCTTCAAAGGCTTCGTGGCGCAGGAGTTCATCCCGAAACGCCCGGACGCCCTCGCCTCCCTGCGCCAGGGCGTGCACATCTGCGACGTTTGACCGATAGCCAGACGCGCCGCGTTCTGGCTCCATCCGCGGGAACAGGCCTGCCCCACCTGAGTCCGTCCGGCGTGTTCCTCCCTCATCCAAATTCCGGGCCTCGGAAAGCCCCAGCCCGACCGGTCCGTCGCGCCGGCTCCGCGTGGCGCCCCCGGGCGCGCCGGAGGCGACCATGAACGGCCCACTCTGGATTGCCGCGGTCTCCCTGCTCTTCTGGGGCTGGGAAAGCGATTCCCTGATCCTGGCCGCGCTCATGGCCGTCGCCTCGGTGGGCCCCGCGTTCTCAGCACGCCGATTCGCACTCGGCCAGGCGGAGTTCCATCGCGCGCTCGATGTCTGCTGGGTCCTCGGAATCGGAGGCCTCCTGCTGGTCTACAGCCGGGAACCGGTGGGGAACGTCTTCCGCACCTTCGCCCAATGGCTTCCGCTGGCCGCGCTGCCTGGCTACCTGGCCCACATCTGGTCCACCACCCAGAGGGTGCCCACCAGTGCCCTGGTTCCGCTTCCGCGTTGGCGCAACCGCGCCGGCCACGCCAATCCCGCCCTCGACCTGCGCAGCGCTTTCATCACTGTCTGCCTGCTGTCCACCAGCATCGCCGGTGCCGCGCGACCCTGGTTCTACCCCGCCACGCTCGTCGTGCTCGGCGCCGCGTTGTGGCTGCATCGCTCCCGCTCCGCGAGCCTCGCCTCCACACTCCTCCTCTTCGCCGTGGCCGCGCTGGGCGGTTGGGGTATCGCCTCCGGGCTCGCCAGGGCCCAACCCTGGATCGAGAACCGCGTGCTGGAATGGACGTCCCGCCTCGATCGCGACGGCGCTCCCAGCCGCATCTCGCGCACCTCGATCGGCCATCGCGGTCGCGTCGGCGGAAGCAGCCGTGTCGTGCTCCAGGTCCGCACCGAGGGACCCGCCGCCGCCCTGCCCAACCTGTTCCGGGTCGCCACGTTCTCCGCGTGGCGCGACGGCGCGTGGTACGCCACTCTGGGCGGCTTTGAGAAGCTGGAACCCCAGAACGACGAGTGGGTCATCCTCGAGGGCACGCCCACCACCAGCACGCTCCACCTGGAATGGGCCCGCTCCACGACCTCGGACCTCGTCCCGCATCCGGGTTCCACACGCGCGATCCGCGAGTTGCTCGCCGACAAACTGGAGCGCAGTCCCATGGGAACGCTCCGCGCCGAAACGCGACCCGGGGTGGTCAGCCTGCGCGCCGATCTCGGCGCCGCAGCGCCCCCGGAAATCGAACCGGCCGAGGAAGACCGCGGCGGCATCCCGCCCCTCGAAAAGAAAACCATCGATCGCCTCGCGGCGGAACTCGACCTTGCCGGACAACCCGCCGCGGAAGTCGTGGCCCGCATCGAACGATTCTTCTTCACCAAGTTCGAGTACACGCTCGATCTCATCGACGAGCCCATCCCGGGCGTCGAAGCCCCCACGCCGCTGGCCCGATTCCTCCTCGGCCACCGCCGCGGTCACTGCGAGTACTTCGCCACTGCCGCCACCCTGCTGTTGCGCTCCGCGGGTGTCCCGGCGCGCTATGTCACCGGGTTTCTCGTGAGCCCCACCGAACGCAGCGAGGGCTTCATCGTGGTGCGCGAAAACCAGGCCCATGCCTGGGTCCGCGTCTGGAATGGGACCACCTGGCAGGACTTCGATCCCACTCCGCCCGTGGGCCTCGACGCGTTGGTGACCGCCCCCACCTGGTGGGAACGGCTGCAACGGTCCTGGCACGAGAACACCTTCGGCCTCGTGCGTTGGTGGTGGCTCGGAGAAAAACGACTCCTCCGCCAAGCCTACTGGCTCGCCCTGCCCCTGCTCGCCATCCTGCTCTGGCGGTTCCGCACCCTGCGCGCCGCACGACCTGCCTCCTCCTCCACCACCCACCCGAACGAGCGGCCCTGGCCCGGACTCGATTCCGAATGGTACCAGGTCGAGCAGGTGCTCGAAGAACACGGCTGGTCACGCCAAAACCAGGAACCGCCTCCCGCCTGGGATGCGCGCCTCACGCGAGGCGGCTGGGCGCAAGCGGATACTGATCACCTCCACCGCACTCTCCATCTGCACCGACGCCTCAGGTTCGATCCTCGTGGCATCCCGGGCCCCGAACGCGATCACCTCCGCCACCTCGCGCGCCAGCTCGCCACGCGCCTCGCCAGCCTGCTGCGCCCCCCGTCCCGCGACTGATTCCGCTTGGCTCTCTCTCAGGCACTCGAAGGAGGCGTGTCTGTTTGCTGAAAAACCGACGCCACGGCCTCAATCGCCATCTCTTCGTCATCCCCCGAGACCTCGACCTCCAACGCCGTGCCCGCCACCGCGCACAACAACAGCACGCTCATCAAACTGCGCGCGTCCGCGATGCGTTCCCCACAACTCAACTGAATGGCAGCCCGAAACCTCCCCGCCAGACGAACCAGGTCCGCCGCCGGGCGAAGATGCAGACCCTGGGGCCACGGAATAACGACTTGAATCCGTTTCACATGCCCTTCGACCCCCACGCCCGGCAGGCGTTCATTCTAGAATCCATCCGCCTCCGCCGGCATCACCGCGACATCCTCCACGCGCGCCCGGAAAAAGCCCGGACCCACCGGTTGGCCACGCGGTGAAATGCTCAGGGAAACCACTCCGTTTTGCGCCGGCTGCACCCACCGGTAGGCGATCCAGTCGATCAGGTTCGAGGACCGTTCCACCAGCACCACCTGCGACGTATCGACGCGCGCGGACAATGTCAGTTGCGGCACTCCACCCACCGGCGCAGCCCGAACCAGCGCCACTTCCATGGGCGGAATCGGGTTGGGATCCTCGACCGGAAACACGGAAATCACCGCCTCCGGCGCGAACGCGCCCCCCCTCAGCCCGGCATCCACGGCCTGCACGCTCCAGTACAACGGACCCATCGCCACTCGACCCAGGTCGAGTTCCACCGTGCGCACCGCGCCGCGATTTCCAGGCGCAAGCACGCGCCGCGACCCGGTCCGGGAATCCGCCAGGGCCGACACGACCTCCTGACCGCCGCGGGTCGTGCCCACGCGCAGATTGTAGGTGAGTCCGCTGGACTGGTTGAGATCGGGCGCCTCACCCCACGAGAACCGAACCTTCGTGCCGGTTACTTCAGCGACCAGCCCCGAAGGCGCCCCCGGAGGTGGATTCAGATCCCGCGTCGCATTGCGCAGCCAGCGCGTGGCATTCCGGATGTCGAGTTGCCCGTCCACGCCCGGCAACAAGCTCACGCGGTCCATCCCGGACGCCACGGAAAGCAGCGAGGTGCGCGGGAACCGTCCTCGGCCATCCCCAAATGCCACCGACAGGGCCGGTTCCCCCACCAAATCCCTGTCGTGAAGCACCGGCACCTGGCTCAGGACGAGATCCTCATGGCCGTCGGCATCCACATCCGCCACCACGGCACCCCGTCTTCCGCGGGAATACAACCGGGTCGTGGTGCCCACCACCCAGGAGCCGGAGGTGGAACCGCGCTGAAAGGTCGTGAGCACCGGATACGTTGTGTCGCGGGCGATATAGGAGACCCACGGCTCGGCCTTCCCGTCCCCATCCCAGTCCGCCCAACCGAGGTCCGAAATGCTGTTGAACACGCTGACCAAAGTAGGACCGCTCAGGGTGAAAACCCCGCGACCATGGTTGAGCCAGACGGACACTCCCACTGCCGAACTCTGACCACGCACCAAGAGATCCAAGTCGCCGTCACCATCCGCATCCGCCGCCGATAAGTTCGCGACCACCGCGCCGAAAACCACCGGCCGGACCGCGAGCAACCCGCCCTGATTCTTCAACAACACCGGGCCCGACGACGACGCCAGAAGGATTTCCGCCGCGCCATCGCCATCAAAGTCTCCCAGAGCTAGGTCCGTGATCAGCGCATCACTCGACCCCCATCGCACTTCGAGGGGCGCCAACGTCACCCCCCCTCCCTCCACGCGACGCGAAACCCACGCCTTCACCGCGTCGGAACGGTACGCCACCAGATCGGGATACCCGTCTTGATCCAGATCGGTCGTCGCCAACTCATAGTTCAACCAGCTTCCCGTCAGTCCCGGCTGGGCCACGTATCTATCCCCGCGCTTCAGATACACCACGATTTCGTTGCTGCGCAGGACCGCCAAATCCAGCCCTTCCTCGCCGTCAAAATCCCCGGCCACCGAAGCCACCACACCGCGCAACGGGTTGGTGAGCACGTTCGTGACGGGCGTTTCCAGGAATGGCGCCGGATCCACCACCACCGGGAACGAGGTGGTCGTCACCTCGCCACGAAAGCTGGCGGTGAGGGTGATGGTGCACACGCCCGTAAGATTCTTGGGCGGCGTCACCACCAACCAGCGCGTCGACGGCGTCTGGCTCGGTTCGAAGACCAGACTGCTTTTGGGGAACAGCACCGGATCCGAACTGCTGGCACTAAGACTGGGCGTGGTGCCGCCCAACGACTGCACCCCCACCAGGACATAGGTCCTCGGGCCCTGCTGCCAAAACCGCTGGGGGGCCACCGGACTCAACCCCAGGGGCACATTCGCACGCACCACCGACAGAGTGAACGTCCGCGAGGAACGCAGATTCTCCTCGTCCGTCACCGTCACCGTCACACGCACCGGGTCACCCGAGGTCGCCGTGTTGGGATAGAGGCTCAGCCACCGCGTCCAACCCACGCCCTCGAGGAGCATCGCGGAACCCGAGAGGATCTGGGTATTCCCAGAACGGACCTCCACCACCAGGCCGGAAGGATCGGACGCATCGTCCTGCAGCACGATCGGGATCCGTTCCACCGGCACACCTTCCGAGGTCAGCACATCGGGAATGGGTTGAATCACGGGCGCGGTCGCCGCGAAGGAAGCAGCCGACAAGAGCCATCCGCTGACCGCCGCCAGAACGAGGGGAGCGAGGGAGTTCATAGTTGGGTGGGCTGAGGCGGAAGGGACACCCAGGCATACCGGGATCGAGGGTGGCCATCCCAGGGAGTATCTCGCCTCGGTCAGCAGGCGCCATGCCCGCGGTCCAGCACACGTTCTATGGACCGTCTGCGCGAAGGCCACTCCACGGCGCGCGTCCGTCACGCGCGGCGCGTGAAACCCAGCCATCGCGGGTGCAGGGCTGAGGCACCTACCGACCGGGATGAGCGCACCCTAGAGCCTGCGCGCGGAACCCGGTAGGCGCCATCTTGGGGCACACCGGTGAGTCTCGCGCGGCACACCCCGTCCGTAGCCGCCGTCGTGAGACGGCGCTCACTCCCCCACTCCCGCTCATTCTCTTCGCCAACGCCATCCAGCGCGGACTTCGCGTCCGCGGGCTACTTCCTCGTTCCGTTCCGTAGCCGCCGTCGTCCAGACGGCGCTCGCTCCCCCACTCCCGCTCATTCCCTTCGCCAATGCCATCCAGCGCGGACTCACGTCCGCGACTACCCCCTCCGTTCCGTAGCCGCCGTCGTGCAGACGGCGCTCACTCCCCCACTCCCGCTCATTCCCTTCGCCAACGCCGTTCAGCGCGGACTTCACGTCCGCGACTACCCCTTCCGTTCCGTAGCCGCCGTCGTGCAGACGGCGCTCACTCCCCCGCTCCCGCTCACTCCCTTCGCCAACGCCATCCAGCGCGGACTCACGTCCGCGACTACGCCTCCGTTCCGTAGCCGCCGTCGTGCAGACGGCGCTCACTCCCCCACTCCCGCTCATTCCCTTCGCCAACGCCGTTCA
>JADLFD010000288.1 GCA_020845805.1 Verrucomicrobiales bacterium
CGGTTGGCGGCGGTGTCATCCGCCAGAGGCGCGACGGCATCCACTCCGACGCGATAGATCTCCCGGCCGTTGAGGTAGAGGACCACGCCGTCATCGACGATGTGCGCAAGGCGAAGCAGCGCGCCTTCCGGATTCCCGTCGAAGTTGAATCGCGTCCGGAAGTAGTAGGTCATGCGACCGTCGGTGCGCGTGAGTGCCGTGTTCTTCGCCACGGGCAGGGCGGCGTCCTCCACGTAGAGCAACGCGCGGCCCGACGGCCAAGCCGTGTCATTGAACGTGCGATCACGCCAGGTCGCGGGCGCGGCGCCGGTCTGGAAGTAACGCCATTCATTGGTCATGGCCACCACCGCACGCGGAGTCAGGGCGGTCCCGCCGCTGGCTGCGGCCCAGTTGCCCACGCGCCGGTTGTCCTGCGCGGCATCGATGAGCTGCAGCGACGCGCCCGTGCCGTTCGCGAGCGACGGCCAGGGCGCGACCCGCTCGAACACCACCTCGTCCACCGTCTCCCACGCGCTGCCCGACGGCCGCTCGAGACGCACGCGTTGGGGACCCGTGGCCGTGAAGGCGAGGTTGGCGTTCCCCAGTGCGTTGGCCGCGGCACCGTGGGCGGCGCGAAAGGCGGCGAGATCGCGTGCGACCACCAAGTGCTGGGTGGCGCCGAGCATGGTTCCCGCCGGGAAAGTGAACTCCAGCCCGGACAGGCGCCATCCGCCGATCGGCCAGGCCGTGGAGGAGGAGACGTTGTACAACTCCACGAACTCGGTGTTGGCGAGTGCCGGCGCGTACTGGATCTCGTGGATCACCACGCGGAGGCGGGGCTCGACCTGCACCCTGAACGTGCGGGACGCCGACTTCGGAGCCACATCACTGTCCGTCACCGTGACGGTGAGGGTGTGGGTGGAGGCGCCGCGGTCCGCGGGCACCGCCCAGTGGAACACGCCGGAATCAGGATGCAGACTCGCACCTTCCGGGGCACCCGCCTCCAAACGGTAGGTAAGCTTCTGCGCGGGCAGATCGGTGTCCTGCGCCACGGCGGTGAAGGCGACGACGTCGCCCTCGAACACGGTGCGGTCCGGAATGACCGCGAGTTGGGGCGGCTCGTTCTTTTCCGAGACCACCACCGAAAAGACCGTGGTGGTGGACAATCCGGCGGCCCCTTCGCGCACGCGGACCGTCACCGTGTAGGACCCGGGACCGTCGAGCTCGCCCGGGGTCCAGCGGAACAACCCGGTGGCGGATTCCACCGACGACCCGTTCGGGCCGGACTCCAGCAGGTACTGCAGCGCGGCGGGTGGGGTATCCGGATCGCGCGCCACGATTGGCACCGAAAGAAGCGAGCCTTCCTCTACGGTCTGCAAGGAAACGAGATCGACCTCCGGCGCGTTGTTCACCTCGTTGACCGTGACCCGGAAGGTGCGTGTAACACTGGCGGCCGGCGTGGCGCTGTCCGTGGCTCGAATTCCGATCACGTGCACCTGCGGTCCCTGCGATTCGGTGGGTACCCAGCGAAACTCGCCCGAGGCGGCATCGAGAGTGGCGCCCGCCGGCGCGCCAGCTTCGAGGCTGTAAACGATCGGTTGCGGCGGAAGATCGGCATCACGCGCCACCGCGCTCAGACCCACTGCCTCGCCCTCATTGACCACGCGATCGGCAATGGGATCCAGCACCGGCACTTGATTGACCTCGCGCACCTGGATGGTGACGGACTCGGAATCCGAGCGCGCGGGGGTACCGTTATCAGTGACCCGCACGGTCAGCGTGATCGAGGAGGGACCGTCCGCTTCCGCGGGAGTCCAGGAGAAGTCCCCGGTGACCGCATCGATCAGGGCACCCTCCGGAGCCGCCAGCAGATTGAAACGCAGCGTCTGACCTGCGTCGGGGTCGGTGGCGGTGGCCTTGAATGCCAGCCGAGTTCCCTCCTCCACGCTCTTCGCGCCGATGCTGGCGAGGACGGGCGGTTGATTGGCCGAGGCGAGCACGTTGGCCTGGCCTGGTGTGGGGAGGCGCATCAGGACGAACGGCTCATCGCCGCCATCCGGAAATCGTCCCTGCGATTCGCTCGGATCCTGCACGCCGAAGGACAAGCCATCGACCGGTGCTCCGTCGGGCGCAAAAAGCCCCAGGGCTTCACCGGCTCCGGACAGTTTGAAATTCACATGCAACGCCTCGGGGGTGGTTTGACCGGTTTCCTCATCGGCCCAGACGACGAGGAATCCGCCGGGCGGAATCACCGTGCCATTGGGGATCACGAACTTGGTGGCGTTGGTCAGGACGTCCGTCAGCGTGAAAGCGGAAAGATCGGCGGGCGTCGGGCCCGCATTGTACAGCTCGAACCAGTCCTCGGGATCCCCATCCGCGGGATCGAGGACCAAGCCGGCATTGCTGGACATCCATTCATTGATGAAGACCAGCAGCGGCGGCGCACCGAGTCGGTTCGCGGCGCCGGGAGTGGGAAGGTGGAAGAGCGCGCGGTCGAGCGGCTGTCCGTCCGGGACGGAGCCCCAGGCCTTGCCACCGGGCAGATCGCGGTAGGCCAGGTGATCGAGCGCGACCACGGCCCCCGCCTGATTCCGCGAGAGGGTGAGGGTGCCTTCGCCGGGGTTGAGGCGGAACGAGGTGTGCCATTCTCCGCTCGCCGATTCGGCGGGTTCCCCGTCGCACCACACGATCAGGAACTGACGTGGCGCGAGGGTCGATCCTGGCGGAAAGGCCCAAGCGGTCAGGTTCGACACGGAGGAGGACAGGAACAACCCGGAGAGATCGACCACGGCGTCGCTGGCGTTATGAAGTTCCACCCAGGGATCGCGGTCGCCGGCGCGGTCACGGAGACCGTCGAGGTTGGCGGGCAACACC
>JADLFD010000289.1 GCA_020845805.1 Verrucomicrobiales bacterium
CGTCGGTCAGCGTCACCACCAACTCCTCCGGCGAGGAGTATCCGTAGATTCGTGCGAAGGCGGGGTTGACCCGAATGAAACGCCCCTCCGGCGAGGTCTGGAAGATGCCTTCCACCGAGTTCTCGAAAATGGCGCGGAACTTCTCCTCGGCCTCGCGCAACGCCTGCTCGGTCTCGATCAACTGCGTGATGTCACGTGCCACGCCGACCAAACCCAGCGTGTTCCCCGCCCGATCGAAAATCGGAACCTTCGTCACCGACGCCCAGGTCTTGTGCCCCTGGTGATCCACGAGTTCCTCAACCTGATTGATCATCGGCTGGCCGGTGCGGAGCAACTGCTGCTCTTCCGCGATCACCGCCCGCGCCCGATCCGCCGGAAGCAAATCGGCACTGGTCTGTCCGACCAGCGTCTCTGGATCCGCCAGATTGAACCGTCGCGCCAACGCGCGCCCTACCTTCACGAACCGCGAGGAAGGATCCTTGAAGTAGATGATGTCCGGACTGTGATCGAGGAAGGCCTGGAGCAGATCGCGCTCGTAGGCCAGCGCATCCTGCAATCGCTTGGGCTCGGTGACGTCCCAGAAGATGCCCTGGATGCCCACCACGTTGCCCGCGATGTCGCGCAACGGAGTCTTCACCACCTCCACCCAGTGCACCGCGCCGTCCGGCGTGAGGTTGCGCTCCGTGGTGCGCACCGTGCGCCCCTCGCTCATCACGCGCTGGTCGTCCTCCTGGTACTGCCGTGCCAGTTCCGGCGGGTACAAATCGAAATCCGTGCGCCCCAGCAGCTTCTCCAGCGGGCATCCCACCGTCTCGCAAAACCGGCTGTTGGCGAAAATAAAACGCTCCCGCCGATCCTTGCGGAACACATTCTGCGGCAACTCCTCCACCAGCGAGTGGTACAACATCTCCGAGTTGCGCAACTGGTCCTCCGCCAGCTTGCGATCCGTGATGTCCTGCACCGTGCCCTCGTAGAACTGCACCCGCCCCTCGGCGTTCCGCACCACGCGCGCATTCTCCACGATCCAGATCACCGCCCCGTCCTTGCGCCGGATGCGCGCCTCGAAGTCGGTGATGGTGTCCTGCCGCTGCAAGATCTCCACAAACCTCTCGCGCGCGTCCGGATCCACGTAGATCTGCTGCTCGATGTCCCCCACCGCCGCGATCAACTCCTCCGACGAGGAATACCCATAGATGCGAGCCAGCATCGGGTTCGCCGCCAGATAGCGTCCTTCCGGAGTGGTCTGATAAATCCCGACGACGGTATTCTCGAAGATGCCGCGATAGTTCGACTCCGCGTCGCGCAGCGCCGCCTCCACCACCGCGTGTTGCGCCTCCAACCGTTCCAACTGCCGCTGCCGACGCCACAAATTCAGCTGCACCATCACCATGCGCCCCAACGCCTCCAGCGACTCGGCCTGGCACGGCGTAAGGTCCCCCGGCTCATCCCCCCACACCGACAACACCCCCAGCGCCACCGCTTCCGGCGCCAGCAGCGGCACCGCCGCATAGAAACGCGGAGGCCGCACGGCCTGGCGCACCGCAAGGTCCTGAAATCGCACGTCCTCACGGGTGTCCGGCACCACCACCACCCGATCGCTCCCCAGGAATCGCGGGCTCGCCGATTCCTCGCGCGTCCAGCGTCCCACCGGCACCCCCACCCCCGCCGCGATCCAGACCGAGTCCTTGATCACGAACTCCACCGCCGCGCGCTCGCACGAACAAAGCAGGGTCGCCAGCCGACACGCATCCGCCAACGCCGCCTCGGCGCTCCGGTCCATCAGCGGGTATTCCCGCGTCACATCCAGCCTCAACGATTCAGGATCATGCGTCATACGGGAGGGATGCCCCGACGCGCCGGGTCACCGGCGAATCGGTGGCCCCACTCTAAGAAGGAAGCGGAAAAAGGAAAGGAACCCTCGCCACCGGATCCCTCTCCGTTCCTCTCCTCCCCCCTCTGTGTCCATCTGAGCTCTCTGTGGATCACTCCCCAGATCTTCCCCCGTCTCCGACCTCCCCACCGGGACCGGACGTGACACCACCCCCACCTCGCGTACCCTCCCCCCGTGCATCCGTATGACCACCCGACCTTTCGCATGGCCTGCGAGCAGTTCGAACTGGTCGCGGACTTCCTCGAGATCCCCCAGGGCGACCGCGCGCGCCTGTGCATGCCCAAGCGTGCCCTGTCGGTGTCCATCCCCATCCATCGCGATTCCGGGGCCACCGAAGTGTTCTACGGCTATCGCGTCCAGCATCACCTGACGCTCGGTCCCACCAAGGGCGGGATCCGTTACCACCCCGAGGTGACCCTCGGCGAAGTCGCAGCGCTGGCCATGTGGATGAGCTGGAAGTGCGCGCTTGCCGGTCTCCCTTACGGCGGCGCCAAGGGGGGTGTGGCCTGCGACCCGGCCACGCTGTCCGCCACGGAACTCGAACGGCTCACCCGCCGATTCACCCAGGAAATCATCCCCTTCATTGGTCCGCAGATCGACATTCCCGCGCCCGACCTCGGCACCCATGAGCAGATCATGGCCTGGATGATGGACACCTACTCCACTCATCACGGCCATTCCGTCCCTGGTGTCGTGACCGGCAAACCCGTCAGCCTCGGTGGCTCGGTCGGACGTCGCGAAGCCACCGGACGCGGCGTGGCCTTCCTCGCCAATCGCGCCATGGATTCCCTGGGACTGCGCGCGGACCAGGCCACCGCCATCATTCAGGGCTTCGGCAATGTCGGATCCGTCACCGCCCAGTGCCTTGCCCGTCACGGCACCCGCATCGTCGGTGTCGCCGATGCCCGAGGCGCGATTTACCGGCCCACCGGAATCCCGCTCCAGGAACTCGAGGCCCACGTCGCCCGTCACGGCTCGGTGGCGGGTTTCACCGAAGCCGAGGCCATCGACCCGGCGGCCCTGCTGATTCAACCCTGCGACGTTCTCGTGCCCGCGGCACTCGAACGCCAAATCACCGAACACAACGCCCTCCAGTTGCGCTGTCGCGTCCTGGCCGAAGGCGCCAACGGCCCCACCACCCCCGCCGCCGATCGGCTGCTCGCCCAACGCGGGGATGTCCTCGTGGTCCCGGACATCCTGTGCAACGCCGGCGGCGTGGTGGTCAGCTATTTCGAGTGGGTGCAGGATCTCCAGAGCTTTTTCTGGAACGAAACCGAGGTCGTCGACCGCCTCTACCGCATTCTCGAAGGCGCTTTCGCGCAAACCTACAAATTCAGCCGCGACCGCCAGGTCTCCCCCCGGACCGCCGCCCTCGCCCTCGGCATCGAGCGCGTCTGGAAGGCCAAAAAACTGCGCGGCCTCTTCCCATGACTCCGCTCCGCTCCTCCCCTGGCGCCTGGCGGCTCCCCACCCTGGCCGTCCTGCTCTTCGCCTCCGGCGCCTGCGCGCTGGTGTATCAGACCGCCTGGCTGCGTGAGTTCCGCCTCATCTTCGGCGGCTCCACCCCGGCCACCGCTGCAGTCCTCGCGGTGTTCATGGGGGGCCTCGGCGCCGGCGGCGCCTGGTTCGGACGCCGCGTTCACCAAACCCGCGACGTGCTGGATCTCTACGCCCGTCTCGAACTTGGCATCGGCCTCACCGCCGCCCTGACTCCTCTCCTACTCAGCATCGCGCGTACGGCGTACCTCCTGACCGGCGGCGTCCTGAC
>JADLFD010000290.1 GCA_020845805.1 Verrucomicrobiales bacterium
CCCTGGTGCTCGACGAGAAAACCGATCTCTTGTCGACCTACCTCTTTTCCACCGGAGATTTCGAGCAGGACAACGCCGCCGCAGGGCTGCCGCTGGGCGTGCGTTACACTCGCCACGCCGCCACCGCTGGCGTGGTGCGCCGCATGAAACAAGAACAGTCCCTGCGTCTTGAATACGGCTTCTTCACTTACGATGAACCCACCCTCGGCGGCGCCGCCGATTACACCGCCCACGGCTTGTTTGCGAGTTACCGGATTCCTTGGCGCTGACCGCCGCTGATCCTGATTCCCCGTTCTCCCCAGAATCGTATCGCCACCTCGATCCCACCTCGACCCAGACCTGCCTGCCTGTGAAAACGATCGTCATCGCCTCCCGAAATCCGCACAAGGTCCGTGAATTCCAGAAGCTGCTCGGCAGCCGCTTCAAATACTTCACGCTTCGTGAATTCTCGAGTATGCCCCCCATCCAGGAAACGGGCACGACCTTCGAGGAGAACGCACGAATAAAGGCCGAAGCCACCGCCAACTGGCTCCTGCTCAAGCGCGGCACCGACCGCACCCTCGACTGGGCGGTCCTGGGCGACGATTCCGGCCTCGAAGTCGATGCCCTCAACGGCGATCCCGGCCTGCAATCGGCCCGCTACGCTTCCGCCGACCTGCGCATCTCCGGCAATGCCCCCGACGCCGCCAACATGGCCAAATTGATCAAGGCCCTGGAGGCCGTGCCCGCCGAACAGCGCACCGCGCGGTTCCGTTGTGCTCTCGCCCTCACCGAGGTGCGTTCCGGACTCCCCACCACGACGTTTGCCGGCCAATGCGACGGGGTCATCTCCGCGGAACCCCGCGGATCACAGGGGTTCGGCTACGATCCGGTCTTCATCCCCAACGATTTCTCCCAGACCTTCGGAGAGCTCGGCGCCGACCAGAAAGACCGCATCAGCCATCGCGCGATCGCCATCAGCGCCTTGCGCGACTGGGTCACCAAGCGCTATCCGGTCACGGCCTGAGCCCGTTGCCCCACCCTTCGCCTAGGCTCGAAAGCCGGCTTCCCCTGCGGGAGCCGGCTTTTTGCTTGGTTCAATGCCCTCCCCGGCGCGGACTCAGTTCGTGCCGCTCCCGGGTTGGATGAGGTTGTTGCGATCGGATCCGCTCTGGACGAGCCGATCACGCAGCATCGTCGCGGACAGCCCCTGCACGCT
This sequence comes from Verrucomicrobiales bacterium, assembly GCA_020845805.1. Taxonomy (GTDB): domain Bacteria; phylum Verrucomicrobiota; class Verrucomicrobiia; order Limisphaerales; family CAIMTB01; genus CAIMTB01. The sequence continues at coordinate 1,199 of JADLFD010000290.1, forward strand.
GCCATCCGCCAGTGCTCCATTCACGATCGTGCGATGCACCTCGCCGTCGCGCACCGAAAGGGCCGCCTTCAAAGTCGCCGCGTTGGTGCCCAGATCGCCGCGAACCGCCCGCGTTGCGGTGTAGCTGAACAACGGCAGGGGCGCCTTCCCCTCCAGCACCCGGTCCCCCACCAGCAAGGTTCCCGGCCTGGTTTCGTCCGATTCCGTGGACAGAAACCAGCTGATCCCGCGATTGCGCACTCGGTCCGAGGCCAGGTGAACCCAGTTGGTGGCGTCCACGCGATCCCGCGCGTCAGCGGGACACCTCAGCATGGCCGGGGTCGAGAGCTCATTCGAGAGCGCCAGGAAATGGGCATAAAGCTTGTCGGCTCCGTCCGTGGGGCTGGTCCCCAGCAGATGCGCCGTGCCCCCTTCCGCCTCCGACAGCATCCACGGCGGTTTGTCGGCACTGTCGGTGGCGAACACCCGCAATCCGATGCCGACCTGGCGCAGTTGGTTGACGCATTTGATGCGTTGGGCCCTGGCCTTGGCTCCGGCGAGGGCGGGAAGCAGCATGCTGGCGAGAATGGCGATGATCGCGATGACAACCAGCAGTTCGATCAGGGTGAATCCACGTGGGTGAAGGATTTGTTTCTTCATGGGATCTCCTTTCCAAGCGGAGATAGCAAACGCCCTGCCACCCGTCCTGCCTGGCACGCGGAGCGGAAAATGAGGGATTTCCGCCGCGGCGCACGCCCCGTGGCGTGAGTCCCACGCCGGAGCGCGCTTCCTCCACGCGGGATCAAGGCCAATCTCCTTGCGTCACGTCGTTTGACCGCCGCCCCCCGGTTCCGGCATTCTACGTCCGCATGGGCAACACTTTCGGGCACCTGTTCCGCGTCACCACCTGGGGCGAATCCCACGGTGGTGGCGTTGGCGTCGTCATTGATGGCTGCCCTCCCCGCCTGGCTCTGACCGAGGCGGACATCCAACCCGACCTGGACCGCCGTCGCCCGGGTCAGTCGAGCATCACCACTCCGCGACGTGAATCCGACGCAGTCTCCATTCTCAGTGGCACCTTCGAGGGCCGGACCTTGGGCACCCCGATCTCCATGATGGTGCGGAACGAGGATTTCCGGCCGGAGGCCTATTCGGAGATGGCCACCAAGTTCCGACCTTCCCATGCCGATTACACGTACCACGTGAAGTATGGCATCCGCGCCTGGCCCGGAGGCGGACGCAGCAGCGCGCGCGAGACGGTGGGCCGCGTGGCCGCGGGGGCTGTGGCGCGCAAGCTGCTGAAGGAACGATGGGGCGTGACGATCCTCGCCTGTGTCACGCAGGTCCAGGACATCGCCGCCGAGGTGGATCCCGAGACGTTTCGCGCCGCCGATGTGGAATCCAACATCGTCCGGTGCCCTGACACCGAAATGGCTCGCGAGATGGTCGCACGGATCGAACAGCGGCGGACCGAAGGCGACAGCGTCGGGGGTATTGTCCTCGGCGTCGCACGCAATGTCCCACCGGGATGGGGCGACCCGGTGTTCGATCGCTTGGACGCGGATCTCGCCAAAGCCATGCTCAGCCTGCCCGCCTCCAAGGGCTTTGAGATCGGCAGCGGCTTCGGCAGCGTGCTGGTCACCGGCCTGGAGCACAACGATCCCATGCGCAACGTCGCGGGCCGGGTCCGAACCACGACCAATCTCTCCGGGGGCGTCCAGGGCGGCATCAGCAACGGGGAAACCATCTACTTCCGAGTGGCCTTCAAGCCCGTGGCCACCGTCATGCACGAGCAGGAAACCGTCGATATCCACCTGGAAAACACCACGGTGAAGGGTCGTGGCCGTCACGATCCCTGCGTCCTGCCCCGCGCGGTGCCCATGGTGGAAGCCATGACGGCCTTGACCCTCGTCGACCATGCGCTGCGCCACGAAGCCCAGTGCCGGGAGTAAGCACCCCTGCCCCTCCCCGTTCCGCTGGCCTCACTTCACCGCGGTCGTGCGGATCAACTAACCGGTTGACCCTGAACGTCCATTCTGTTGTATGGGCCCGCCGCCGCGGCGTAGGGCCAGACACGGTGGCACTGTCCTCCCGTCCAACCATCGGCAACGTCTACCGACTCCAACCCCAGCACCATGGCGGAAGCCTCTTCGAAACAGTTTTACGTCGGGGTGGACCTCGGCGGCACCAAGATCCTCGCCGGGGTGTTCACCCCGGGGCTCAAGATCGTCGCCACATCCAAGACGAGCACCAAAGCCGACCGCGGTCCCAAGGCAGTTCTGGATCGCATCGGGCGCACGGTACGCGACGCGATTGACGAAGCGGATCTCGACCTCAAGCAGATCCGCAGCGTCGGGATCGGAGCGCCCGGCTCCATCAACCCCGAGGAGGGCAAGGTCATCTTCTCGCCCAACATGCCCGGCTGGGAGGACGTCGCGCTCAAGAAGGAGCTCGAAAAAATTCTCGAACTGCCGGTGTTCATCGAAAACGACTGCAACGCCTGCACCCTCGGCGTGCACGCCGCCGAACTCGGCGCCAAGTACAAGAGCCTGTTTGGCATCTTCCTCGGCACCGGGATCGGGGGCGGTCTCATCCTGGACGGACGCCTCCACAGCGGGTTCAACCGCACCGCCGGCGAGATCGGCCATATGGTGATCGAAGTGGGCGGTCCCAAATGCGGTTGCGGGAACCGCGGATGTTTCGAGGCGCTCGCCAGTAGGACCGCCATCTTTCGCCGCCTCGAACTCGCCGTGAAGGACGGCCAGAAAACCATTCTCACCGAGATGCTGGGGGATGACCTGACCGACCTGCGCAGCGGCGACCTGCGCAAGGCTCTCAAAAAGGGCGACAAACTCGTCGAAAAGGTGATCGAAGACGCCGCCGAATACACCGGCATCGCCGTGGGCAACATCATCAACGTCATCAACCCAGAGTGCATCGTCATCGGCGGCGGGGTGATCGACGCCCTGGAGGACGAGATGATGTCCATCATCATCGAAACCGCCAAGGACTACGCCATGCCCGGCACCGCCAAGGGCGTGGAGATCGTCGCCAGTCGCCTGGGGGATCATGCCGGCATCACCGGTGCCGCCGTCCTTGCCCGGGAGAACCTGAAGGGCTGACCCCATAGGAAATGGAAGCGCGCGGGGCCTCATCACCCACCCTTCCCGCGGCCGTACGCCGCGCTGTCCTCGACGTCGGCACGAACTCCGTCAAACTGCTCGTGGCCGCGGTCCAAGCCGGTTCGGTTATCCCCCTCCTTGAGCAAAGCCGGCAGACCCGTCTTGGCGAGGGCTTCTTCGAATCACGCCAACTCAGCCCGCTCGCCATCGAGCGTACCGTCGCGGCCATCCAGGAGTTGCTTTCGCTTTCCGCCGCCTATGCTCCCGCCTCGCTGCGCCTGGTGGCCACTGCCGCGGCGCGCGAAGCGCTCAACGCGGACCATCTCCAGCACGCGGTGCAGGCCGCCACCGGGCGGAGGCTCGAGGTCATCGACGGCGACACCGAAGCCGACTGGTCCTTCCGTGGCGTCGGCACCGGCCCCGAAGGCCACCACGGCCTAACCCTGGTCACCGATCTGGGAGGAGGCAGCACGGAGTTCATCCTGGGGTACGACGGAGTGCGCTCCTTTGCCCGAAGTTTTCCGCTGGGCGCCAATCGTCTCCTATCGCAACTCCGTGACTTGGCCGATCCCCCCGGCCCCCACGCCCTCGCCCGTTGCCGTGGCGAGATCGATGCCTTCCTCCAAACGCACCTCCTGCCGTCTCTGCTCCCCTCCCTCCAGCAGTACCCGGCCTCACGACCGAACTACCGGGCAGTGGGTGGATCCGCCGTGATTCTCGCCCGGATGATGCTGGAGATGTCCGGGTTCCACCGCGAAACCATCGAGTCCCGAATCATCACGCGAGCAGAACTGGAGAGCCTTGTCGTCCGGCTCTGGGCTCTCGACCTCGACGCCCGGCGCAGGCTCGTTGGGCTGCCTCCGGAACGTGCCGATATCATCCTCACGGGCGCTGCCATCCATGAGGGTATCCTCCGAAATCTCAACCTCGACGCGTTCCGCGCGAGCACGCGCGGCCTGCGTTTCGCGGCCCTCCTCCACCCGCCCCCGCCCCTACCCTGAAGCCCGCGTGAACTCCGACGCCGCCAGGAAGGAATTCCGCGCCCTGATGGAACGGCTCGAACCGGAGCCCGAACACACCGGCCACGTGGCCGCCCTGGCCCTCCGGTTGTTCGATGAACTCGCCCCTTTGCACGGGCTGGGCATGCGGGAACGCCTGATCCTGGAAGGAGCCGCGTGCCTCCATGACGTGGGCTGGACCGTGGCGCAACGCGGCGCCGGCCATCACAAGCACTCCGCGCGCCTCATCCGCAAGCACCCTTGGAAGGAATGGAACCGTCTGGAGGTGGAACTGCTCGCGCAGGTCGCGCGTTATCACCGCCGCGCCCTGCCCTCCAAGGAGCACACCGACTTCATCGCCCTCACCCAGGAGCAGCGCGAGATCGTCCGGCGACTGGCTTCGCTCCTCCGCCTGGCGGACGCCTTCGATCGCAGTCACCTGCAGATCGTCCGCGACCTGCGCGCACGCATCCTGTCCTCGGGAGTGGAAATCACCCTCGTGTGCCGGGAATCCCCCGCGCGGGAGATTGCCGGGGCGCTCAAGAAGGAAAACCTCGCACGCCAGGTGTTCGGTCGCGCGATCGTCTATCGGTACGAGATCATCTCGCTGAAGCCGCCGCCTTCCACTCCGACCTGACTCCGTGGCGTGGCGTGGCGCTGGAAGCGGGCGGAGCCGCTCAGCCACCCGCGGTCTCCCTCACCCTTCGCGAATCCGTCGCATGGCCCGCCGACAGGCGCGCTTCACATCCTCCGAAGGATCCTCGCGGGAAAGACGCTCCAACGCACCCACAGCTTCTCCTGCCTCTTTGCCGAGCCGTGCCAGCGCATCCGCCGCCATCTGGCGCACGGCCACTTCCTCGTTGGTCAGCGCCTCGACCAGATGGCTCACCGAGGTGGGCTGAATCGAACGCAGCGCCTCTCGCGCCGGGCCGCGCATCGCCGGGTCCGCCAGCATGGCAAACAAACGCGCTTCGGCTGGGCGCCCCTTCTCCCCCACCTTCGCCAGCGCGTCCGCGGCGGCGCGCCGGACCGAGCCATCGGAGTCGTCCAACGCGGCGATGACCAGCGGCAGCACCCCTTCCGCCCCGGCGTCCACTTGGACCAGGGCCAGCAACGCTGCCCCGCGGAGATTCGCCTCCGATTCACGTCCCGCCGCGAGCAAGGTCGCTAACGCCGGTTTGGCTCCTTCCTTCAACCGGCCCAGGACTTCGACCGCCACTCGGCGCAATTTCAGATCCCCGTCCCGGGCCAAGGTCTCCACCGACCCCACGGCGGCGGCGGCACCAGGGCCGATCTCACCCAGCGCACGAAGCACCTGCTCCCGCAGCCCCCCAGCCGCGGTGTCCAACATTCGCGCCAGCTCACCGGTCGCCTCCGCCGCATCCGGACCCAGCGTGGCCAGCGCCGCCAAGGCGGCATCGCGAGCCTCCGGCTCCGGGCTCGCCATCTCCTTGACCAACAGCGGCACCGCCGGCAGCGCACCTCGGCCCAGCCGCGCCACCGCCGCCACCGCCGATCGCCGCACCCGGGCGTCCGCGTCACCCAGCGCCCCGGGCAATCGCTTCGCCAGCAATTCGGAGTCCACCCCGCAACGCGACGCCGCCACCCAGGCCCTGGATCGCACGCCGGGCTCGGGGTCGCTCAGAAGCGGAATGAGGGCCTTGGCCTGCAACCGCGCGCCCTCGCCCAACGCGTCCAGGCCCTCCAACCCCGCGGCGCGAATGCTCGGCGCGGAATGCACCAAGGCCGCCGCCAGGGCCGACGACGAGGTCGCGTCCAAACGCCGAATCGCCGCCACGGCCCAGTCATTCGTGGTGAGATTGGCCAACGGCACCCGTTCCGCGTGCTGCAGCAACGCCGGCAAGGCCGGTCTTCCCACGCCGACCAACGCGGAGATCAGCGCCTCACGCGATCCGGAGCCTTCCGGCACCGGAGGCTCGCCATCCAGCAGTGAGACCACCGTCCCCACCAGCGGACCCGCCTCCCTTCCCATCTGCGCCATCAGACGGGCCGCCTTCACCTGTGCCCCGGTATCGCTCGAGACCAGGGCGGTCCGTATCGCCCCCAGCAACGCGTCGCTGGGAGGCCGCATCAAAACCAGTTCCTTGGCTGCGGCTTCCTCGAATTCGGCCACTCCCGAGTTCCAGGCCCCGATCAACAGCCCGACGGTCTCTGGTGCCCCTCGTTGCAGCTGAGCCACGGCCCCCAGGCACGCAAGGCGGACGGCGCGATCCGCGTCTTCGTTCCACAAACGACGGAGATCCACGACGGCAACTTCCGCCGCGCGGCCCATCCTACCCAAGGTCATCGCGGCCGCCCGTCGCTGGGCCGGCGTGGAACCTTGCACCAGGACCACCTTCAACGCCTCCGCCGACGGAGTCCCGAGACCTGCCAGTGTTTCCGCCGCCGCCTCGCGCACTTCCGCCCGGCCGTCCTCGAGCAGGGGCACCAGCAACGGAATCGCCGGAAGGGCGAGCTCGCGAGTAAACCCCAATCCCACCGCCGAAGCCGCGCGCACATGCCATTTCGCGTGGGCCAGGCCGTTGGTCAGGAGCGGCACCGCCGCCGGGCCAACGGCCCCAAGTGCCTGTGCCGTGCGCAACAGGGACTGCATCCCCTGGCGGTCCCGTCGGAAGGGTTCCCAAGCCTCCAACTCCTGCCAGAGCGCCGGCAGGGCTGGCTCGGCTCGGGGACCCAGGTTGGCGAGCGCCGTCACGGCACCGAACCAAACCTGCTGCTGGGCGTCGCCCAGCGCCTCGATCAATTGCGGCAACGCCTCCCGTGCGTCCACTCCCGGACGGCTCAACTGATACGACGCCTCACGCTTGAGGTCGCGGTCGGAGGAAACCAAATCACGCGCATACTCGGGTACCGTCTTTTCTGCGGCCCGACCCAATCCCAGGCTGAGTCCCAAGCTCAACGCCAACCCCCATCCCACGCGGGACAGACCCCACCGGGGACGAAGGGAGCTCAAAGGAGGGGTGGGCCGTGCGGCGGAACGACCCGCGACCGTGGGCGAAGCGGTCCGCCCGGCGCTGCTTCGGGGACCGGAGGTGGCCGGCATCACCCGCTATCCCTCCAGATGCCGAAGACAGCCGGTGCTGTCGCCGAACCTTGTCTCGGTGGAACCTGCTCGCTCCAGCAGCGAGAGGAAGAGATTGCACATCGGTGTCTCGGACGCGTAGCGCACGTGGCGTCCCGGCAGGATCGTGCCACCGCCGCGGCCGAAAAGCGCGACGGGCAGATCGTCGTGATTGTGCCGGTTCCCGTCGCTGATGCTCGAGCCATACACCACGATCGAGTGATCCAGCAGTGTGCCCTCACCTTCCTGGACCCCTCGCAGGCGTTCCAGAAAGTACGCCATCTGCCGGGTATGGAACTGATTGATGCGGCTGATGCGCTGCTGCTTGTCCGGGTCGTTCTCGTGGTGCGAGAGCGTGTGATGCCCGTCCTTCACGCCGATGAACGGATACGGCTTGTTGCTGCCCTCGTTCGCAAACATGAACGTCCCCACCCGCGTGGTGTCCGTCTGGAACGCCAGCACCATCATGTCGGCCAACAGGCGCAGGTGCTCCTCGTAGTTCGTGGGAACCCCTTCCGGCAATTCCACCTCTGGCACCCCCGCCGGTCGTTCCGCGACTTCCCGCTCCGCTCGCTCGACGCGCTGCTCGATCTCGCGGACGGCGGTCAGGTACTCGTCGAGCTTGATTCGATCCTGACCCGAGGCGCGCGCGGAAAGGGAACGCGCGTCCTCGTAAACCAGGTCGAGGATGCTGCGCCTCTGCTTCAGCCGCCGGGCCAGGCCCTCCGCCTTCGCGCTATCCGTACCGCCGCCAAACATGCGTTCAAACACGGCGCGCGGATTGATCTCCTTGGCCATCGCCGTGGTTTCGTTCCGCCAGGAGATGTTGTTGGAGTAGGCGCAGCTGTATCCGGAGTCACATTTGCCCGCCTGCCGGCCCGGCTCGGCTCCGATCTCCAAGGAAGGCAGGCGGGTCTGGCTGCCCAGGGCCGCCGCGGCCATCTGATCCACTGAAACACCCGCCCGGATCTGGGAGCCCTCACTCTTCAACGCCTGGGAACCGGTGAGCCAACTGGCCGCCGCGCGCGCATGGTCTCCTGCGCCATCCCCGTTCGCCCGCCCCTTGTCGTGGGTCAGCCCGGTGAGCACCAGCATGTCGCGCCGAAACGAAGCGAGGGGTTGGAGTACTCGCGGCAGCTCGGTGAGCGCCCCCTCGTAGGCCGGGGTCCAATCCGGCATGTGAATGCCGTTGGGCACATACACAAACGCCAGACGCAACGGGGGCTCGGCCACCGCCGCTGTCGCGGCCCGCACGGGAGACAAGGAGTCAAGCAAGGGCAAAGCCACGCTGGCTCCGAGCCCTCGCAAAAAGGTCCGCCTACCGATCCACGCGGGCATGCTTCGAGTCATGGGCATATTGCGGCTGACGTTTCAGGAACGGATCGCTGTCGACGATCTCTAGCACGAGGGAGGAAAACTTAAAGTCATTCTTTGCTGCCGCAGCCACGATGCGCCGCACCTCGCGACGGTCATAACCTTCGAGCCCGCGGCCCAATGCGTAGGTCAGCAATTTCGTGGTCAAGGCCCGCGGGAACTCCTCACTGCGCGCCACCACCTGTTTCAGCCCCAGCGCCCCCTCAATCTTCCGTCCGCCCGGCAACTCCGCCTGATTATCCACCGGATGCGGGCCGTCGTTCAAACGCCAGGCGCCAATGCCGTCGAAGTTCTCCAGGGCAAACCCGAGCGGATCCATCTTCTGGTGGCAGACCATGCAGTCGGGTTTGCTGCGGTGGAGCTCCAGGCGCTGCCGCAGGCTGGCGGTCTTGGAGGCCGCCGCCCCTTCCTCGATGGGCGGTACATTCGGAGGCGGTGGCGGCGGCGGGGTGCCGAGGATCTGCTCCAGGATCCACTTCCCGCGCAGCACGGGCGCCGTTCGCGTGGGCACTGAGGTGACGGTAAGCACGCTGCCCAGGGTCAGGATGCCGCCCCGCGGCGACCCCTCCGGCAATAGGACCCGGCGGAATTCCGGTCCGCTGACATCCGGAATCCCGTAGTGCTTAGCCAGGGTCTCGTTGAGATAGGTGAAGTTCGCGTCGACCAAATCGCGGATGCTTCGGTCCTCGCGCACAATCTCCGACACAAAGAGCTCCGCCTCGGTACGCATGGCCTCGCGAAGCGAGCCGTTCCAGGTCGGAAACACCGAGGGGTCAGGCTCTGATTCGTCCAGGTTGCGGATCTGCAGCCATTGCCCGCCGAAATTGCGGACCAGCGCCTGGGCCTTGGCGTCCTTCAGCATCCGCAGCACTTGCGCCTTCCGGCCCTCGATGCGCGCCAAGTCTCCGCGAGCGGCGGCCGCGAACAGTTCGTCGTCCGGCATGCTGCTCCACAGGAAATACGAGAGACGGGAGGCAATCTCATAGTCTCCCAGCCCACGAATCGCGCCCGGATCCAGCGGCTCCGGGTCGAGCTCCCACCGGAACAGAAACGCCGGGGACACCAGCACCGCAGTCACCCCGAGCTGGATGCCGCGCTCGAACGACTCCCCGTCCCGCAGCGCGCCTTCGACCAAACTCACCAGGCGATCCACCTCCCGTTCGGTGGTCGGACGTCGGAAGGCACGTGAGGCAAAGCGCTGCAGCACTTCCTTCGCCCAGGCACGCTCCTGGCCCGGCTCCGGCCGCCGAGGCAGCACGCGACGGTGCGCCTCCGAATACGCCTCGGGCGCGGCCCCCAGCGGGCCCACCACCGCAAACGACGTGAGATACAGGTTTCGATCCCCATCGCTGTTGAAATTATTGAGGTAGGAAACGCCCAGGCGGTGCTTCCCGGCGTCGAGTCGGACGCGCACCTCAACCACTTCCGGCCGATCGGCCTGCGCGCGAACCGAATGGGTGTGCACCGATTTCCCGTCCACGCTCACCCCCAGGCGCGGCAACTCGGGCCCCGCCTGTTCGCCATAGGTGGTCAGGCGCAACCCATACTCACCCGCCTCCTTCACTTCGTGGTCGGTCAGGATTTCCCCTTCCCGAAAGAACCCCCAGACCTCCTCTTCCACGGTCGAGACGGCATCCCCCCGCGAGGTGAACCGGCCGGCCGGGATCCGCTGCACGCGGCGCTCCGCCGGATCCACGGTCTCGATCACGCGCCCGGCGATCTCCTCGGCGGCCGCCAAATACTTCTCCATCAGCATCGGCGGCAACGAAAGCACCGCGCCGATGTTGTCGAAGCCGTAACCCGACTCGTCGGTCGGAAACGCTTCATGGACCTCGAAATCAATGCCCGTGAGGTCCCGAACCGTATTGCGGTATTCGTTCCGGTTGAGTCGACGCGAGGTGACCGCGCCCGGGCGCGGGGGGAGGGAGGCGTCCGCCTTTTCCAACGAGGCTTCGATCCACTCGCTCACCGCCAGCCGATCCGCCTCGCCCGGCTGCGTCTCCTTCTCCGGCGGCATCTCCCGGCTCGCGATGGCGTGCCGGACCTTTTCCCACGCCTCCCGATGCGGCATGACGTCGGCGTTTGCCCGCAGCGGTTCGAGGTCCAAGCCCCCCTTCTTCTTCTCGGCCCCGTGGCATGACACACAATGCTTCGCCAGGAATGGCTGGACGGTGCGGTCCCAATCCTCCGGCCGAACCTCCGCGCCCACCCCGGGGAACGACAATCCTCCGATCCCCAGACCGCAGAGGACGCGAATCAGATTCTTCAATGTGCGGTGAGCCCACATCCCGCCCAGTCTTGCCCCGGATCCGCGCGCAACTCAACCCCTCGGATGACCCATCCCCAACTCGGCGGTGGGCACCGCAAGAACCAGGGGTGAATGCCCGGGATCGAGGAAGCCGCGTTCCGGGGTATGAACGAAATGCATGCTTTCCTATTCCGCGCCCTGCGGCACGCTGGGGCCGGACCCGAACCCCCCACTGTCATGGGCCTATTCAGCGCACTTCTCGGCAACGCCAGTGAGATCGACACCAGCAGCCTCGAGGAAGAGTTCTCCCGACTGCTGATCAAGGACGAAACGATCCAACACGCGTATAAACTCTTCCGGGACCTGATCGTCTTCACCGAACACCGGTTGTTCCTGGTCGACAAACAGGGGCTCACCGGCCGCAAGACGAGCTACACCGCCATCCCTTACCGATCGATCAATACCTATTCCGTCGAGACCGCCGGACACTTCGATCTCGACGCCGAGATCAGCATCTCGATCAAAGGCCGGCCCAACCCCATCACCCTGGAGTTCAAGCGCGACGCCCAAATCTTCGATGTCTACCGGCTGCTGGGCCACTACGTGGCGGCGCACGGATGAGCTGACGCGTCCGCCGCGGCGCGCGCGCCATGATTGACCTCCCCCCCCAACTCCGCCGCGTTCTCTCCACCACCCCCGCCCTGAGCGAAGCGTATCTGGTCGGGGGCTGCGTGCGCGACGCGCTGCTCGGACTGCCCGTCAAGGACGTGGATGTCGAGGTGTACGGCCTGACCCTGGCCGAACTCGAAGAAGCACTGCGCCCCCACGGTCGCGTCGACGCCGTCGGCCGATCCTTCGGGGTTCTCAAGTTCTCCTGCGACGGCCAGCAGCACGATTTCTCGGTTCCGCGGCGCGACTCCAAATCGGGTCGTGGCCACCGCGGATTTGAAGTTCAGCTCGACCCGTCGATCCCGCCCCGGGAGGCTTCGGCACGCCGCGATTTCACCCTCAACGCCATGATGCTGCACGTGGCGTCCGGTGAGCTCTTCGACTTTTTCGGCGGCCGCGAGGATCTCCGTGCCCGCATCCTGCGTCACACCTCGGAGGCCTTCACCGAGGACCCGCTGCGCGTGCTCCGCGGCATGCAGTTTGCCGCACGATTCGACCTCACGCCTGCCCCCGAAACCATCGATCTCTCCCGTACCATTCTTTCCGGGTACGCCGAACTCCCGGTCGAACGCGTGCGAGAGGAATGGATGAAGTGGGCCTTGCGGAGCGTGCGCCCCTCCCGCGGCCTCGCCTTTCTCCTCGCCAGCGGATGGCTGGACCATTTTCCCGAGCTGGCCGCCATGGTTGGCGTGCCTCAGGACCCGGAATGGCATCCGGAAGGAGACGTTTTCACCCACACCTGCCATTGCCTGGATGCGCTGGTGTCCCTGCCGGAATGGATCGACGCGCCGCCCGCGACCCGGGTCGTCCTGAGCCTCGCCACGCTGGTTCATGACACCGGCAAGGCCACGCGCACGTTTACCGAAATTCGCGACGGCCGCCCGCGCATCACCTCCCCCGGACACGAAGGCGAAAGCGTTCGGCTCGGCTCGGCTTTCCTCACCCGGATTGGCATCTCGCCTTCCGTGGTCCAGCACGTGACCCCGCTGGTGGCCAATCATATGGCCCATTTCGAGGAACCCACCGACCGCGCCGTCCGGCGCCTGGCACGCCGGCTGGCGCCGGCCAACGTGCAACACCTCGCCACGCTCATGACCGCCGACTCCATGGGGCGCCCGCCCCGCCCCTGCCGGATTCCAGATTCGGTGGAACGGCTGCTGCGCGTCGCCTCCGCCCTCGCGGTCACGGAGAACGCACCCAAGCCGCTCCTGCGGGGGCGTCACCTCCTGCGCCTCGGAATGGAACACGGCCCGGTGGTCGGCCATTGGACCCATCTCGCTTTCGAAGCGCAGCTCGACGGCGCGTTCCACACCCTCCAGGAGGCGCACCAGTGGTTGTCACGGCACCCCGACTTTCCAGGCGCCCTTCGCCCGGCGGCCGCAGCCTTCCGCGAGTCGCCCCCCGACGAGGCGCACGCGACGCCGGCACACTCCTCGGCCGAACCAGCTCAGCCAGCCTGAGTCCGCGCCGCGCCGCGCGCGTGGGCCATGTAGTAGAGAATCGGCACCGCCATCCGGCTGATGAGCAGGGACGCGATCTCCCCGGCCATGAGTGCGATCGCCAACCCCTGGAAGATGGGATCGAACAGGATGACCCCCGCGCCTACCACCACCGCCATGGCGGTCAGGAGCATGGGCCGGAAACGAACCGCCCCCGCATCCACCACCGCCTGCGCCAACGGCATGCCCTCGCGCAACCGTTGCTCGATGAAATCGACCAGGATGATCGAGTTGCGCACCACGATCCCTGCCCCCGCCATGAACCCGATCATGGAGGTGGCGGTGAAGAAAGCGCCCATCGCGCCGTGCGCCGGGAGGATGCCTACCAGCGAGAACGGAATGGCCATCATCACAATCCACGGCGTCAGGAACGAACGGAACCAACCGACCATCAGCACGTAGATCAGCACCAGCACCGCGCCAAAGGCGAGTCCCAGATCCCGGAACACCTCGAGGGTGATGTGCCATTCCCCGTCCCATTTTAACGACGGCTCCCGGTCCGACTCGGGCATCTGCGAGTTCAGCACGCGCAACCCGCGCCCACCCTGCGCGCCGCCGAAGCGGGCGGGATCCCAAGTGGCGAGCTCACGGTTCATGGCCAGGATGGCATACACCGGGCTCTCCACTTCGCCTGCCACATCCCCGATGACATAGGTCACGGGCATCAGGTTCTTGTGATAAATGCTCTTCTCCACGTTGGTCCACACCAGCGTGCCCAGTTCGCCCAGCGGCACGAGCGGCGCCCCGGCTTCCTCGCCCCCCCCGCCCGGCTCCGGCAGCGCGTTCGCATCTCCCGACCGTACGCGCAGGGAGAGCAACTCCCCCGGCGTGGTCCGCTGCGAACGCGGCAACTCCAACACCAGGTTCACGTCCTCTTTCTCACTGGGCACATGCAGCAAGTCGACCGGTGCGCCCGCCACCGCCAGGCGCAGGGTCTGCGATATGGTCTCGGCACTGATCCCACTCAGCGCCGCCTTCTCCTTGTCGATCACGAAGCGCGCCTTGGTCTGGTCCGCTTCCACATACCAGTCGACATCCACCACGCCGCGCGAGTTCCGAAAAAGATCCCGTACCTCGCGGGCCAGCGCCAGTCGCGACGCCTCGTCGGGTCCATACACCTCCGCCACCAGGGTCTGGAGCACGGGCGGACCCGGGGGCACTTCTGCCACCGCCACCCGCGCCCCGTGTCGTTCCGCAATCGCCGCCACCGCCGGACGCACGCGCTTGGCAATGTCGTGGCTCTGCGCCGCACGCTCATGCTTCGACACGAGATTCACCTGGATGTCCGCCACGCTCGCTCCGCGGCGCATGAAGTAATGGCGCACCAGGCCGTTGAAATTGAAGGGCCCGGCCAGGCCCGCATAGACTTGGTAATCGGTGACCTCGGGCTCCCGACGTACGACGTCCGCCATCTCACGCGCCACGGCCAGCGTGCGTTCCAGGGAACTGCCCTCGGGCATGTTCAAGATGATCTGGAACTCCGACTTATTGTCGAAGGGCAGCATCTTCACCTTCACCCACCCGAATCCGACGGTGCCCATCGCCACCAGGAGCAATGCCGCATTGATCCCCAGAAAGAGCCACCGCCACCGCGCCGCGGCGATCATCGGCACCATCACCCGGCAGTAGAGCCTCGTGAACAAATCCCCCTGGTACGGAGAAATATCGATGCCCGATGCCGCGTAACGCGCGGCAGCAGTCCCCGCCGCCGCCGCCGCCGCTCCGCTCCCCGCACCATGGCCATGCGCGACCGCCAACCCGCGCAGACGCTCCTCGCCCTTCCACCAGCGCAGCACGCGAATCGCCGCCCAGGGCGTCACCACGAAGGCAATCAGCAACGACCAGAACATCGCCGCACTCGCCCCGATCGGGATCGGACGCATGTACGGTCCCATCAGCCCGCCCACGAACGCCATCGGCACTACCGCGAAAATGACGGCGAAGGTCGCCAGGATGGTCGGGTTGCCTACCTCGCTCACCGCGCCGATCGCGATCGAGGTCCACCCCTTTCCCCGGTTCTCCGGGAGATGAAAGTGCCGCACCAGGTTCTCCACCACGACAATGGCGTCATCCACCAGGATCCCGATGCTGAAGATCAGCGCAAACAGGGTGATGCGGTTCAGTGTGAAACCATGCAGATAGAAGACGAGCAAAGTGAGCGCCAGGGTCGCCGGGATCGCCACCGCCACCACCAGCGATTCGCGCCAACCCAGGGTCAAACCAATCAGCACCGAAACGCTCACCACCGCGATGCCCATGTGAAACAGGAGCTCGTTCGACTTCTCCGCCGCCGTGCGCCCATAGTGCCGCGTCACGCTCATACTCACGTCGGAAGTCAGGACCCGCCCCTTCAATCCTTCCACACGGCGCAGGACATCCTCCGCCACGGCAATCGCATTCGCCCCCGGACGCTTCGCCACGGTCAGGGTCACGCCCGATTCCTCACGCAAACTTCCGGCCTCCGCTCGCGTCGTCTCGGTCGCACCGCGCAGTCTCGCCTGCCGTGATTCCGCGGCCCGCCCCTCCCCATACAACACGTAATTCGCGGGTTCCTCCGGACCGTCCCGCACTTCCGCCACCTCACGCAACCGGACGGGCCGGCCCCCATGCACTCCCACCACCACCGCGCCGACCTCCTCGGCCGTGGTCAGAAAACCTCCCGTCTCCACCAGCACTTCGCGGTTGCCCGTGGTCAGGCCGCCGGAATGAAACTGTCGGTTGGCCTGTTGCAACATGGGGATCAACCCCGCCGGACTCAGCCCCCGCGCCACCAGGCGAACCGGATCCAGCTGCACCCGCAGCGAACGCCGCGCGCCCCCGAGAATCTGCGTCTCCCCCACCAGGGGCGCCTGCTTCACCGTCTCCTCCACCTGCGACGCCACCCGGCGCAGTTCCATGGGATCGTGACGCGCGCTATGAAACGTCAACGCCAGGATGGGCACGTCATCGATGGAGCGAGGCTTGATCAACGGTCGCGAAACGCCATGCGGGATGCGGTCGAAGTTGGACTCCAGCTTCTGGTTCAGTTTCACCAGACTGGCCTCCATCTCCTCCCCCACGCGGAACCGCACAATCACCAGCGACTCCCCTTCGCGCGACGTCGAGTAGAGATACTCCACCCCCGGGATCTCCCAGAGCAGCTTCTCCATCGGACGCGTGGCGCGCTCCTCGACTTCGCGCGCGGAAAAACCCGGCATCGCCACCATCACGTCCACCATCGGGACCTTGATCTGCGGCTCCTCCTCGCGCGGCAGCATCACCACCGAAAAGACCCCCAGCAGCAGCGACGCCAGCACCACCAGCGGCGTCAGCTTGGACCCGATGAACCACGACGCGAGTCGCCCCGCCATTCCCGGGCTCGCGGCCGCCATACCTTCGTTGGACACAGGCTCGTTCATCGCGCACGCACAGGTTGACCATCCATCACCGACCCTGCCCCCGCTCCCACCACCTGCTCACCTGCTTCCAATCCCGACAGCACTTCCACCTCCCCTGCCTGATGCTTTCCCGTGCGCACCATCCGCAGTCGTGCCTGGCCGTCCTTCACCACCATCACAAACTCCAGTTGCCCCCGGCGCATCACGGCGGCATCCGGCACCACCAATAGGGAAGACTCCCCCACCGGAATCGCCACGCGACCGAAAAGCCCTGCGCGCAGCCTGGGGTCCGGGGGCAGATCCAACCGTACCCGAGCCGTCCGACTGGCGACCTCCGCCGAGGGATCCACCTCCCCCACCACGCCCGTCAACACCTCCGCTATCGTCACGACGGTCACCTCCCGACGGTCCCCGATCCGGATGCGGTCCATCAGACTCACCGGCACATCCGCTTCGAAACGCAGCGTCGCTGGATTCTCCAGCTCCAAGATCGGGCGCCCCGGCCCCACTTGGTTGCCCGCATCCGCCAGCTTTCGTGTCACCACGCCGTCAAACGGTGCCGTGACTCGGGCGTAACCTTCCATCACCTCGGCCTCCGCCACCGCCGCGCGCGCCACCCGCGCCCGTGATTCCACCGCGTCAAACTCTGCCTGGGTCACCGCTTCCTGCGACAACAGGGTGCGCACCCGATTCAACTCGCGCACCGCCTGTTCCGCCGTCGCCCGCGCCTGCTCGGCACGCGCGCGTATCTCCGCGATGTCCACTTCCGCCAGCAGATCCCCCGACTTCACCGATTGGCCCGGGGCCACTCGCAACGTCGCCAGACGACCCACCACCTTGGCTTCGATCGCCGCGCGCGTGCGCGGTCGCACCGTGCCGGTGACGTCCTCCATCGCCGCCCGGTTCCCCAGCGTCGCCGTCACCACCGCCACTTCCGCCACTGGAAGACCGGCGGATTCGACGGCCGGAACCGGGGCCGGCCGATGGCACCCTGTGGCGAAAAGGGCAGCCCCCAAACCGGCGATGAGCCAGATCATAGAGACGAGACGGGACCGGACTCGCGCGACAGGTGGAAGTAGAGCTTTGGCGATCATGATGGACTCCGGTCTGAACAGGCTCACTGGCACAGCCTCAGCGGCCGCAGGAGGTTCCTCCTCCCCCGAGCCCCGCTTTGCGCATCAGTGTCTCGGCCGGACAGAATCCGGTGAAGGCCGATTGGACGAGATTGAACCCGACAAATGCGGTGAGCAAAAGCCAGCGATGGTCCACCCAGTGGGCCAACGCGACACTGAGAAGGACCAGGGAACCGGCGAGGATTCGGATCAGGCGTTCGAGATTCATGGCAGAATGTGGGCGCGAGCCGCGACCCCGGGGGAACTTGGTCCGCGACCGGAAACTTCGCGGTTGCCAACCCTGGAGACAGAGCGCATCGTGCGCCAACAGTTGTATATGAGTATGCGCTCATACAGTTGCCGTCAATCCTCTTTTTCCTGGTTTGCTCGCGCATGAACCGTCAGTCCCTTCCCCCCCAGGCGCTCGACCTCATCGCCACCCGCTTCCGCGTCCTCGGCGAACCCATGCGCCTGCGGTTGCTCATCGCCCTGGAAAACGCCGAGCTCAACGTCTCCCAACTGGTGGCCGCCACTGGCGCCACCCAGGCCAACGTCTCGCGCCACCTCCAGACCCTCACCGAGGCAGGCATCCTCGGCCGACGCAAGGAAGGCCTCAACGTCTACTACCACGTCGCCGATCCCTCCATCTTCAAACTCTGTGAACAGGTCTGCGGCAGCCTCCAACGCCGTCTCGACCAACAGGCGCGCGCCTTCGGCGCCAAGGCATGACCGGACCGCTCCATGCCCTCGCCTTCCAGACCTGACCGCGGCGCCACCTGGGTCTGGATTCAGGCTCCGCTCCTTCTCGCCCTGGTGGCCTCGGGTCCCGCCTCCCCTGCCGCCTGGCATTCGCCTTCGGGCCTCGCTCTCGGCGCCCTTGCCTTCGTCGCCGCCGGGGCCATCGGCATCCCCGCCGTGTTCCAACTCGGACGCAACCGCACCCCCTTCCCGTGTCCGCGCGACGGGTCGAGCCTGGTGCAAACCGGCCTCTACGCCTGGGTCCGGCACCCGCTGTATGTCAGCGTCCTGCTGGCCGCGGTGTCCTGGACGCTCCTCTGGCAAAGCCTCTGGACGGCATTGTTCACCGGGCTCTGCCTGGCGTTCTTCGATGCCAAAGCGCGTCGGGAGGAGCGTTTCCTCGCCGACGCCTTTCCGTCCTATCCGGAGTACTGCCGCCGGGTGAAGCGATTCCTCCCCGGGATTTACTGAACGGGCGCGGCCCGGACACGGCTCACCGCGCCGAGGCCGTGCGCGTCGCGGCGCGGGGCTTGTCGGTCAGGGAATGCAGGAAGGTCACCAGCGACGCCACCTGCTCCTCGGTGAGCTCCTTGCCCAGCTGGTGCCAGCCCATCTTCTTCACGGCGTCCTCGAGCGTCGCGATTTTGCCGTTGTGAAAATACGGATGAGTGAGGGCGATATTGCGCAGGATCGGGACCTTGAACCGCAGCAAATCGTCCTCGTCCTTGGTCACTTCGATGCGTCCGCGGTCCTCCGTCGGAAAGGGATGGATCAACCCGACCTTCTGATACAGCTGTCCCCCGAGCACGGGACCGTAATGACAGGAGGTGCAGCCGAGGGTGAGGAACTCGTGCAGTCCGCGCTGCTCCTTGGCGTTCAAGGCGGAGTCGTCCCCCTTCAGGAAGTCATCGAAACGGTCGCGCGTGACCAGGGTGCGTTCGAACGCGGCGATGGCCTTGGCCATGTTGTCATAGGTGATCGGCTCCGTGACTCCCGGGAACGCCTGGGCGAACTGACCCTGGTAACCCGTGATCGCCTTCAGCCGCGACACCACGACCGCCTCGCTGGGCATGGCCATTTCGACCGGGTTCAACACCGGCCCCTTGGCCTGGGCGGCCAGGTCCTCGGCGCGCCCATCCCAGAACTGGGCGAACTGGAATCCCGCGTTCAGGGTGGTGGGTGAGTTGCGTCCTCCCCGTTTGCCGAACGCGCCGAGGGAGGTCGACTCGTTGTCCACACCCCCCTTCCCGGCATCGACACGATGGCAGGAATTGCACGATTGGGATTTGTTCTCCGAGAGCGCCACTTCGAAATAGAGGGCGCGGCCCAGTTCCACCAGGGCGGGCGTGTCCTTCTCCGCACCCGGCATGGCCGCGGGCAACGGGGCCACGAACTCCAGCGCCTTGGCGCGGAGCTCCTTCGCGTGAGGGACGTCGGCGGCGAATGCGCTGGCCGCGCCCAACACCCACAAGGAACTCGCCACCAGGCAGGAACGCAGCCCCCGGATGGCCGCGGCCGGCCGTCCATAACCCGATTTGTTCATGAGATTCATGCGTGCGTTCGATGTATGAAATGGACGGCGAAACGGCAAGTCCGGTGGGGCGAACTGCCGCAGAGCGGGGATGCGAAGGCCAATGGCCTCGTGGACGGCGTATTTTGAGGGTCAGCACGCCAGCGCTTTACGGCTTGCTTCGGCGCGTTCGATTCCTATCGTCCGCGGCTTGGCTGATCCGCGTATGCGTGCCTTGTGCTCTCGGGGCGTGCTGTTTCCGGAAGTGTGCGCGCCCGACTGGGCAGCCCTCCAGGGGACGGGTGGGTGAAGCCTGGGCCGAGCGGGGATTTCAACCTTCCAGTGAATGGTGGGACCAACCCGCGATGTCCAAGAGCGTCGGGTTCGGGGATGACGGCAGGGAAACTTGCCCCCGGAAACCGCGCAGAACGCAAACAACTGCATCCAATCAGGACGATCATCATGAACCATCGCAATACCGTGACTCTGGCCGCCGCGCTCCTGTGCGCCGGCTCCACCGCTGTCATGGCGCAGGAGGCTTCGGCTCCGGCGCCGCAACCCGCCACCGACTCGGGCGCCGCGGCCGCGGCCGCCGCGATTCCGCCCAAGCCGAAGTGGGAAACCTCGGCCGGCGTGGGCGCCAGCGTCACTGACGGCAACAGCCAGACCCTCCTGTTCACGGCCAATGCCCTCACCCTCCGCAAGTGGGACTCAGGCGAGTTCAGCGCCGGGATCGACGCCGGCTACGGCAAGAACGACAGCGTCCAGAACGTCGGCTTCGTGAAGGGGTTCGGCCAGTACAACTACCTCCTTACCCCGCGTTGGTACGGCTTCGTCCGCGCCGAGGCTCTGCATGATTCCATCTCGGATATCGCCTACCGCGTCCCGCTGTCCGTCGGTATCGGCTATTACCTCATCAAGAACGACCGCACCACGCTCAGCGTGGAAGCCGGTCCCGGCTATGTCTGGGAAAAGGTCGGCAACGACGCCCGCGATTACGCCACCATCCGCTTCGGCGAGAAGTTCACGCACAAGCTCAGCGACCGCGCCCGCATCTGGCAGTCGTTCGAGTACCAGCCCAAGATCGACGAGTGGACCAGCTACTTCCTCACCGGCGAGATCGGCATCGAGGCGGACGTGACCAAGAAGATGGCCCTGCGCGTCGTGCTCACCGACTGGTACGTGAGCGATCCCGCGCCCGGCCGCGAGAGCAACGACCTCAAGCTCATCGCCGGCATCAACTACAAGTTCCAGTGATCCACTGAGACTCTTCACTTCCAGCCAAGGCCCGGGCGCTCGTCGCCCGGGCCTTTTCTCTACCCGCCACCGCTCCAAGGACCCGCTTGCGAAACGCGGCCCTGGGCCCAATGTGACCCCACGCGCCGCCACCACACTGCGCCCGCCATGAATCCCATCCGATCCTCCCCCCTTCTCGCGTGTCTCACCGGGTGCCTGCTCGCCATCCTCAGCGCTTCGCTCGCTGGATGCAGCACGGCCTACTACGCCACCTGGGAGAAGCTGGGTTACTACAAGCGCGACCTGCTCAAGGAACGCGTCGTGGAGGCGCGCAACGAGCAGCAGGCAGCCAGCGAACAGTTCAAGGACGCCCTCACCAAGCTGAAGGAGATATCCCACTTCGACGGCGGCAACCTCGAGAAGACTTACCGCCAGCTGCAGTCGGAGTTCGACGATTCCCAGGCCCGCGCCGACGCCGTGACCAAACGCATCCGATCGATGGAAACGGTCGCTCAGGATCTGTTCACCGAGTGGGAGAAGGAGATCGGCCAGATCAGCACGCCCAGCATGGCCTCCGCCAGTCGTCAAAAGCTCCGGGAAACGCAGGCTCGCTACCAGGAGATGAGCGCCGCCTTGCGCAAGGCCGAGGCCACCATGCCGCCCGTGCTGACGCAGTTCCGTGACTACACGCTCTACCTGAAGCACAACCTCAACGCACAGGCCGTCGCCTCCCTCAAGGGAGAGGCCATGAACATCCAGACGGAGATCGATCGGCTGATCGGAGAAATGAACACTTCGATCGCGCGCGCGGATGCCTTCGTGAAGACCCTCGAGTAAGCCATGAACCTCCCCCTTCGCTGCCTCGGGCCCGGCCTCGCCCTGGCGCTCCTCGCGGGCTGCACTTCCACCCCTTCGAATCCACCCCTCGAAGTCGCGGTAGTCAATCTGCGCTTCACGCAGGCCACGATGTTCGAGACCACGGCGTTCGTGCAGTTGCGTTTCGATAATCTGACCGGAAGCGACCTGCGAGTGACCGGATCCTCCCATCGCCTCACGGTCAACGGGCTCCGCCTGGGTCGCGCCCTGGCCAACCAAGGCGTGCTGGTGCCGCGCTTGGGCTCCGCCACGCAGGAGGTCGAGGTCCATCTGCGCAACCTCGCGCTGGCGCGCCTCCTGCACGACCTCGGCCAAACGCGCACCGCCAGTTACGCCCTGGATGGCACGGTCTATGTCCAATCCGATCACGGCTCGGATCGTTCCGTCCAGGTGCAGCGCATCGGTGAGTTTCACCTCGACACTCTCCTCCCGCCGCCCACGGCCCGCTAGCGGGAGGCCCTGGCGCTTCGTGTCGGCCAAGACCGCGGCTGGAGACACCCCGCGCCGCGTATCCCCTCCAGCCCATTCCTCGGCGCCCGAAGTCCGGCGCACTTTCAAACCGTCGTTCAGTACGAGAGCAGGCTGAGTAATTCGTTGCCGGCAGCAGTCAGGACCCAGGTCTGCCCCTTTTGGAAGACCAGCTTGCGGCAGGGATGCCGCCGATATTCCTCGGCGTTTACGCTGAGCAGGCGCGTGCTCACCGAGCCGGAAATCTCGGAGCGCGCACGCGGTGTGAGGGAAAACGGCAGGCCGTTGTAGTTGAGCGAAGCTTCATACGCCACGATCCCCTCGCGTTCCGCCACGGGATTCCGTCGGATCAACATGGGGTAGCGACGGATCCACGGGAATTTGGTATCCGCCACCAGCACCTTGCACATCTCGTTCTGGGTGCGGATATGCGTGAGCAGGCTGAACTTGTCTCCCTGCCGTTGTTGGGCCCGGTAGATTTCCGCGGGATCCAGACCGAGAAGGTTGCGGCCGTTCCAGGCGCCATGATCGTCCCGTGTCTTGGGCTCGCGTGCGTGCAGCCAACTGGAAAACCGGTCGTTCACCAACAGGTCGATCTCCAAGTGGAGATGAGCACGATCCCGGGTGATGGGGGAGCGTGTGTTGGTGGTGCGACCCATGATTCCCAAGCGCTCCCCGGCACGCACCCGGCTGCCAGGCCGCAAATCCGAGCGCACCTCCCGCAGGTGCGCATAGAGGGTCAGCACCTCCAGGCCCTCGATCCGATGCCGCACGACGCAGTACACCCCGTAGTTCGAGAGGCCGGCTTTGCGGCTGATATACGCCACCTCGCCGTCTGCGGCGGCGCGCGCTTCGTCCAGGGGTTCGCCACGGCGGTCCTTGCGGGTGGCCAGGATGTCGATGCCCTCATGCATCTTCCAGCCCTCGGAACGCACGCACCCGAACTGCCCGGCCTCCCAGGAGCGTCCCGGCGTCGGCGCGAAGAAACGCGCCTCGCCACCGCCCTCCAGCAACCCGCGATTATCGGTCGGAAGGCGAAAGGGCTGGCTGCTGACGCCTCGCGTGGCCACCAGGAGTCCGAACGCCACCAGCGCAACACGAAATCGGTGCAGGAGACCCATGGCAGAGGCGGTGAGCTGGAGAGGGAAGTCAGGCCGGCAGGGCACGGGGCGGAATGCGCCGGGGGACTAGTTCAGCCAGCGCTTCTTCTTCTTCGCGATGGCCTCGTTAAGTCCGCGCACCAACCGCTGCATCTCCTCGCGCGACGCGTCTGGCACGAACCGCAGCACACCATCCCCGATGCGGCGGCGCACCAACGGCGCGGCGATCCAGCGCGCCTCCGCGTCGATGTCCGTCATGATCACCAGGTGCCGCCCCACCGCCGCCGCGGTGTAGGCCTCCAGCACCCGCGTTCCCAACGAATTGAACTTGAGTTGCACCTGATAAGTTCCGGACTCCTCCAGGAGGGCCGCTTCTTCCACATGCACTTCGTTCAGGATGGGCAGCTTCTCCACCTGGAACGACATCGGGCTCGATCTTCCCACCGTCGCGGCCAGGCTGCGCTCCGCGATGTCGTGCCGCGTCTCCACATAGATGCGCACCGCCTTCACCGGCTTCGGTTTCCGCGGCTTCTTGGCGGGCGCGTCGCCTTCCGCGGCGGAAGTCGTCAGCCCCATCATCAACGCGAAGGCCAAAAGGATATTGATATTGAACCAGGCTCTCGTGACTCGCATAGTCGCCACTCCAGCCAATCGGACATAGGCTGGCCTTGTAAAGACGGATATGGGCCGACAATACAACAAAACCGAAAAGCGCCGCCGCCGGCAAGACTACGTGCGGCGGAAGAAAAGCAACGCCAACAAGAAAACCGGAACCGCCAAGGTCGCGAAGCCTGCCGGCTGACCGACGGGTCCGCACGCGCGCTTCCCGCACGTGCGCTCCGAGCGAGGCGTGCCGCTCCCGGCACTTCCCCGTTTTCTTGCTCACCCTTCAATGGGGCGCTCTCGTGCATGCGAGGCGCCCCTTTTTGCGTCCCCATCTCCCCCGCCCTGCCTCTCCTGTCCCCTCGCGTTTCCGACCGTTTCCCGCCTTGGCTCGGCGGCATGGTCGCGTAACCTCTCCGCCCCATGGATCTGCTGTCCGACTTGAAGGCGCGCGGACTGTTCGCCGACTGCACCGACACCGAGGCGCTCACAGCGCGGCTCGCATTGCGCCCGCTTACCCTTTATTGCGGCTTCGACCCCACCGCGGATTCCCTGCACGTCGGCAACCTCGTCCCCCTGCTCGCCCTGCGTCGGTTTCAGCTCGCCGGACATTTCCCCATCGCGCTGGCCGGCGGCGCCACGGGCATGATCGGCGATCCCTCCGGCCGATCCTCCGAGCGCAACCTCCAGAACCGCGACCAGGTCCAACACAACATCGCGGCCATCAAACAGCAGCTGGCGCGTTTCCTCGATTTCGACACCCCCACCAATCCCGCACGGCTGGTCGACAACGCCGACTGGACCGCGCCGGTCTCCTTCCTCGAATTCCTGCGCGACGTGGGAAAGCACTTCACAGTGAACTGGATGATCGCCAAGGAGTCCGTGCGCGCGCGCATGGAAGACCGCGACGCGGGAATCAGTTACACGGAGTTCAGCTACATGCTGCTCCAAGCCTTTGATTTTTATCACCTGCGCCGCGAGCTCGACTGCGAACTCCAGGTCGGGGCCACGGATCAGTGGGGCAATATCACGGCCGGCATCGAACTCTGCCGACGCAAACTCGAAGCCACGGTCTGGGGACTCACCTTCCCGCTGCTCACCAAATCCGACGGGACCAAGTACGGCAAGTCCGCCGCCGGTGCGGTCTGGCTCGACCCACGCCGCACCAGCCCGTACCGCTTCTACCAGTTCTTCATGCAGGCCGAAGACTCCGACGTCCTCAAGCTCCTGCGCACGCTCACCTTTGTTCCCCTCGACGAAATCGACGCCCTCGCCGCCGAGGTGCAATCCAACCCCGGCGCCCGCGCCGCACAAAAGCGATTGGCCTCGGAACTGACCCGTCTCGTCCACGGGGAAACCGCCTGTCACGATGCCCTGCGCGCCAGCGAAATCCTGTTCGGGGGCTCACTCGATGGCGTGACGGAATCCGCTTTCGCCGAAATCGTGGGCGAAGTGCCCACCCACCAGCTGGCGGCCGAGGCGCTGTCCGCCGGGGAAGGTCTCGCGCTCACCGAAGCTCTCGTCCTCTCCGGGCTGTGCACTTCCAAGGGCCAGGCGCGAAAGGACATCGAGGGCGGCGGTGTTTCCATCAACAACCATCGCCAGACCGCGGTCCAACGCCACCTCTCCGCGGAGGACCTGCAGTTCGGGAAGTGGATCCTCCTGCGCAAAGGCAAGCGCAGCTACGCAGTCCTCAGTGTCGCCGCTCCCCACTGAGCCACGCACTCCGGCCCCCATTTCAAACGGTCTCAGGCCGCTCCGGCGCAGTTTCGCGGCACGGCGCGAGCCATGCCGCGTTCACGCACGCTCCCCCGCCAACGCCACCCCGAGCGCGTGCCCCGCCCAGACCGCCGCGAGGCAGAGGACGACCGATAACACCACGTTCGCCCCCGCGCGGACCCATTCTCCGTCATGCGCCAGCGCCAACGTGTGCAGACTGAAGGAGGAGAAGGTCGTGTAACCTCCGCAGATGCCCACGAGGAAGAAATCGCGGAACGCGGCCGGCGCGGCCCAACGCCCCTCCGGTCCCGTCCACCACGCCGCCCAGCCAATCACCAGCGAACCCGTCACGTTCACGACCAGGGTCCCCCAGGGGAACGCCTCCCCCACGTGGCGCGCACACCAGAGGGACGCCGCCCATCGCGCCACACTGCCCAGACCGCCGCCGAGAAAGATCCAGATCGCGTTCGACATGATTCCTGAGGCCGCTTCCCGAGCGGCTGCGTTTGAGTGGCCGCAGTTGTCGACTGCCGCCACGGACTCCGCAAGCCTCTTCCCATTCCGCATGGCGCTCGTGCGGTCATCTCGCCGCCGGCGCACTGCGTCGCTTGCGCTGGAACGCCCGGCGCCCTTCTTTCACCCGGAGCCGGTACAACTGCCGCATGGCGAACCGGAGATCGAGTCGCACCAGGATGATGCTCGCC
>JADLFD010000291.1 GCA_020845805.1 Verrucomicrobiales bacterium
CCTGAACATCCTCACCACGCTGGCCATGGTCAGCCTGGGCAAGGTGATGGGGAACCTGATGGTCGACCTGAACCCTTCCAACACCAAACTCCGCGACCGCGCCGTGCGCATCGTGCGCGAACTGACCGGCGCCACGGAATCCGAAGCGTCCGAAGCACTTCACGCCGCCGGTTGGAACGTGCGAAAGGCGATCGAGGCGCTGCGCACCCGAGCCGCGCGACGGCCAAAACTCTGACTCGCGATCCTACTCCGCCAGCGTGACCAAATAGTAGAGCCGCACCCGGACCGTCTCGACCCGCGCTCTCCGAAACCAGGATCGCTCCGTGCGCACCTTATTTTCTCCCGCGGGCCCCCGCAGGAGGAGCGCCTCGCCCGCGCGCAGAGCGCCCGCCCCGGACGCCTCCCGTACACGAAAACGCGGCGCCGGCTTTTGCACCTGGATCGGTGCCGCCGCCTCGCCCACCCCCCCGCCACGCATCGCGACTTGGCCCGCATCGTCATAGCCCAGCAACTCGCTCGTGCGAGCCTGCAGACTCACGACCCACGCGTCGTCCCTCCAGGTGGGCAGCAGATCGACTCTCGACCCCACCGACAGCGTTTCGGTGTGATAGTTGGCGTGCCTCGAGGAGGCCGGTCCATCCTCGGTGATTTCCACTCCCGTCACGACCGTGCGCGGATCATGGACTTCGACACCCGCTGATTGACCGCTGAGCGCGGTAATGCGCATCGACGCCAACGCCATCACCGAGCCCTTCCGACCGATCGCACTCCGCAAGGTATCGAGGTCCGCGGCGCTCAGCCTCGCCACCTGCCCCACGACCCGGGCACTCTCGACTCGGATATTCTCAGCAAACCGGGAACCTGACCCGGGGAGGCTTCCCGTCGGGGGCTGGAGCTCCACCGCGGGATCATCGGTTCGATCTACTCGAAAGTGCCCTTCCAACTCGGGCGCTCCCTCGGTCCGCCTCACCCGCCCCGCCTCGGTTGCCATGGACTCGGTGACTTCCAGCACCAGGAAATGGAAGGCTCCCACCCGGCTGGAGACGACCGGTTCCCCCTCGGGGGCCACCACATACCGATCCTCCCGCATCGTTCCACCCACTGAGGTTCGCACGATATCCCCGGACTCGGGTTCGAGACGAATCCCGCGCGGGCCACCTTCGCTTCCCAGAAAGAAACTCCCTTCCGGCTTCGTCCCCGGAAGGCGTGACATCGGCCGCGTGGCGCCCGGCTCGCTCGTGGCCTGACCAGGTGCGGGAACTGAGTAGGTAGTGGCGCTCCCAAAAAATCGCGCCCAAGCATCGCTCTCTTCGAGGCGCACAGACGCCGACTCCCCTTCTGGCTCGCCCAGTGAGGAAATCGGTCGAGACCCCATGGTCTCGGAGGGGGTGTGAGCCGGCCCACGCGCCCACTGTGCCGCCACCCTGAGCGCCGGGGGATCCCCCGCCTCCGCCACCCACGGCCACTCGACCGCCAACCACCCCATCAGCAAGACCCCCGCCGTCACCCACGACGAGATGACCCAACCGCGCCCTGGCACCCGGGAGTCCGGCTCCGGATCCAAAAGCGCCTTCACCCGGCGCGCCAACTCCGAGGAGTTCCCCGTTCCCGCCATCCCCAATCCCCGCCTTATGGGCTGTCCCACGAGACGGCGACCACACCGAACCAGGGCTTCTGCCAGGGCTTCCCGCCCGCCCTCCACCACGCGACTCGACTCGTCCGCTACTGCCTCCATCGCGGATTCCAATCGCGCTCGCGCCCACCACACCGCGGGTTGCCACCAGGCCAACGCGCACACCATCCAGGCCAGGCTCATCCAGAGTGGATCCCGCCCGCGCAGATGCGCGAGTTCATGCGCCAGCATCGCCTCCTGCTGCGCACGCGGAAACCGACGGCCGAAATCGCACGGGAGCACCACGGTTCGTCGCCAGATGCCGTAGGCCAACGGCACGCGCGCCTCCGGCCAGGCCTCCACCCGCACCCGCCCCAGGCCCATCGAACGCGCCAGGCCTTGCACCACCGCCTCCAACTCGGTTTCCACCCGCTGCCCTCGCCGGCGACAACGGCAAACCAGCACGCGTCCCAGAGCGGCGTGCAGACCCACCGCCAGCGTTCCGGCGAGCCAAACCCACGCCGGCCACACCTCCTCCGCGGTCGATTCCTGGCGAGCCGGATCCGGTTCGAGGCCTAACGCTTTCCCAGCCGAAGGCAACTCGCGCACCGAGGCGGTGAGCGTAACCGAGGCCCGCTCCCGATCCCCGCTGCCCCAGCGGGTCAGGATCCCTCGGGCTCCCAAGAGCTCCGCCGACCAGACTGCTCCCAGGCAGGCGACGGCCAGCAGCCAGATCCATCGCCGGTATGCTGCCGGCCGCACCACCCCGGCCAACGCGGTCGCGAGCCCCACCACGACACAGGCTTCCGCCGTCAACAGACTCGCCCACCGCACCCAGTAGCCGGCATCGGAGATCACTTGGCCCTCCTCTTCGCGTCGCGGATCAGCTTCTCGAGCGCGTCGAGTTCACCGCGCGACACGTCA
>JADLFD010000292.1 GCA_020845805.1 Verrucomicrobiales bacterium
CCGCCAGCGCACGCTGGCTGACCGTGGGCTCCCTCGCCGCCGCCGCCGCCCTCGGCATCCTGGGCGGATGGTCCTCGCTGAAGGATCGACTGGCGCGCCCCGATTTCCGCTTCGCCACCGGCATGGATGCGGGGACCAACAGCTTCACGCTGCTGATTCGCACTCAGGTCCCGGCCGAACCCGACGAGGTCTGGCGCCGTTTTGTCGGACTCGCCCCCGTCGGCAGGGCCTCTCACAACGCCCTCCACTTCGCCGTCTACCTGACCCCCAAAGGCGCCGTCCTCGCCCAAAGGTTCGGTCAGGCCACCACCAACTTCGCCTACCTCCTGACGTCGAACCAAGTGCTCCAGGCCGCCGCGGGCCGCTCTGCGCTTCTCAGCGTCACCCGTCGCCAGGGACTCCAACTCCACCTCGATGGCCAACCCCTGGTCGCCACCCTCTATTCCAAGGGCGTTCCCACCAACTGGCTCGACTACCTCTCCACCCGCTACGCCATTATCGGCGACCCCCTCGTTTCCGAGATTGCGCTGACGGACGTCTCCCTTACCGATGACGAACTCCGGGCCGCCGCCGCGCTGGGCTCACTGAGCGCCGTGGAGGAGCTCCTCGCCCGGCCTTCGGATCCGCACGACCCGACCGCCACCAACGACGTGCCCTCGCTCCAACCCGCCGAGGGCGTCACCCTGGAACCCGGACGCCGGCCCACCGACCCCCAGACCCCATGGCTCGTCTTGCGACGCGGTTCCGCCGACGGGCCGCTCGCCCTTTCCCAGGCCCTGCACCCCTCCGAAGCCTCCCGCCTCCGTGGCCCCCTGCGACTCGCCGCCCAGGTCTGGAACCCGAACGATTTTCCCGTCCAGGTGACCGCGCGCATCGACGATGGCCCCGCTGTCGACGAAGTCATCGAAGCACGGTCCGATGCCTCCCTGCTCCTGATCTGCCGCGCCCCGCACCCCAACCCCGCGGAACGCCTCGACCTGCGCTTCAGCCACGCCGAATCCGCGGGCGACGACACGCTGCCCTCCGGCACCAGCGTGTTCCTGCGCGGCGTGGATCTCAGCCCCGGCGCGACGTTCGTCTGGCGGAAGCTCACTCCCGAGATCCGGTTCTTCGATCTTGCCGACCGCATGTCAGGCCGCAACGAGGCGTACGACAACGCCGTGCAGATGCTGGCGGACTACGCGCCATGGGGCGCCGGGGCGGGCACCTTCGCCTCTCTCTATCAACTCTACATGAAGCCCGGTCAGGACTGGGCCGCGTATCTCCACAACGACTGGCTGGAGACCCGCATCACACTGGGCACCGTGGGCCTCGTCGCCGTGGTGGCGGCCCTGCTCGCGCTCGCCGCCCGAAGCTGCTTCGGATCCGGCCTCCCCGCTCCCCGGGTGGTGATCCTCATGATCTGGATCGGCCTCGCCGGCTGCCTGGCCCACGCGCGGTTCGACTACCCGTTCCAAATCTATTCCATCGCCTTCGTGTTCGTGCTGCTCGCTTCGATCCTCCTCGTGCTCACCGCCCGCCATCGCTCCTGACCGCGCGCGCCCTGCCCGCCACCTGCACCCGGTAGTTGAACCGGTCGTTCGGCGCCGCGTCCCCGTGCAGTGTGAACTCGCTCCAGTCTCGGCCCTCTCCGCAGTGGTCTGCCCATTTGAAATCCAGGCGGGCAGGCGCCTTCTTCAAACCCAACGCCGACCACGGCACACTCAACTCCAACTCCGCGCCCCGCGCCTGCCACCGTACCCGACCCTGACGCTGCCATCCCGGTTCCCCGCCGCGCGCGTCAGGCTGCCACCGCTCCAGCACGCCTGACTCCACGCGATTGACCACCGCGTCGTACCCCAGCCACCCCGTGCGCGCCTCCGCATCCAGGTCGAGATAGAGCACCATCCACTGGGCACCCGTCGAAGGACTCAACTCCGCTGCGCACCGCACGTAAAAGGCCGCGTCATAGCGCCCCAGACTGACCTTCGCGGAAACCACGTCGTTGCGTCCGCTGGCATCCCGGTAGATCACCTTGGGATCCCAGCCCCGATGCTCGCGCCGCACCGCATCGCCCAACGAGTCCCGGTACTCCGGTCCGACGTCGGCCCAATCGCGAAACTGACCATCCACCCGGATGCGACCCGGCCGGGGCTCGGGAATCGGTCGCACACCCTTGTACCGACGCACCGCCGCGTGGAATTGCCAGAGGTAGTCATCGCCATGACCACCGCGCATCGGCTCCAGATCCCGGCTGTGCTCCTGATCGAATTGGTCCACGAACATCACCGGCTCGCGCACGCCGTTGAACTCCGCGAACCGCCCGGCGATCCACTCATTCCAGCCGGTCACGAACACCAACCGCGGATCCTCAGCCAACGCGCGTTCCCATTGCTCCGCGAAGTTCAATCCCAGTCGCACCGCCCCGGGCCGCATGTCTCTCGCGCCGCCGTGGAAACTGCGACCGCGCGCGCCACGTTCACTCATGGATCCCAGACGGCCATCGACCGCGTTTTGCGCGACCCCCACCGACATCTGCTCCTTCCCCCCCTGCGCGTCACGGAAGACGTGCTGGGGACTGACTTCCAGCCAGCTCCACATGCCTGGCCTAGTCGGCCCCTTAAAGTAGTCAGGCTGCGGGACGCGAAAGGTGAAAAAGTCACGGCAGCGCGTCACCTCGGGATCGTCGTACACGACCCGCCATGTGCGATCCCCCGCCACCGCGGAACCCGCGTCGAACGCCGCGCCGCGCGGATCCACATCCTCCGCATGACTCCACCACCCGATGCGCCCACCCGGTTCGGTGGCCTCGAGATAGTACCGCCCCGGAGGCAGCACCGTCTCCATTCGCAGCACCAGCCAGGCGTTGTCCGTCACTTCATGAAACCGCTGCGAAGCCAACCGCTCCCCACCGGGGCCTTCGCGCATCAAGGTCAACGTCACCGCCGCACCCGCGGAGCGCCAGGTGGGGAACCGCGCGCCAACCCCTCGAAACGCACGGTCCACGGTGATCGTTTGCCCCAGCGCGTGACCCGGCTCGAGCTCCACCGGACGATCCTGCTTCGCCTGATCCTCCTTGGCGTCGAGCAGCTCGGGGTCCGCCAGAATCAGCGGCCGCCCTTCCCAGCGAAACCAGAGCTCCGACTCCAGCCCCACCGAGTAGAGATCCCGCCACAACTCGCGCACCACTCGGGCCGGGTCCCAAAACGGCGTAAGAAACGCCACCTGCGGCGTGGGATTCCCGCGCGCCCGCTCCCCCGCCCAGACGCGCAGGAGCGCGCGGTACCAATCCCGATACGTCACCTGGTTGGTGACATCGAAGATCACCACGTCCACACCCGCGTCCGACAGCATCTGGGCATGCTTGCGCAACACCGCCTCGTCGTTGGTGAGATAGTAGCCAAACAACGACTCGCCCCAGTGATGCGGCGCGTGCAACGGACCCCACCCCGGCGCCGTGGCCTGACCCATCGCCCCTGGATCCGCCGCCAGAATGCGCGACACGTCGTAGGGACCGCCTTGAATGTGTTCGCCATGCCAGAGGAAGTAGAACATGGCCACGGTTCGATCCGGCCTCGCCGGCCCCACCTCGGCATAAGTCGGCAGGCTGCGACCCAGCCCATCGGTGGCCACCCAGGTGTCCGCTTCCAGATCACGAAGGCCCAGTGCCGAAGTCGGCTCCACTCCGCGGACGGTCGACACCAAGCCGATCCCCAGCCCCACCAAGCCCAGGACGGTGCGTGAAACCCTTCGACACCACGCAGAATGGCCCTTCATCGCCATGGGGATTCGAATTCGTAGGTTCCCGATCCGATGTCCACCGCCACCCGGCCCTCGGCGGTGTCCACCAGACTCACGCCCGGGGCCGTGGAGAGCGGGTGCCCAGACTCGGTGATCCCCTCCAACCGCGAGGCCGGGATGCGCACTCGCGCCGTGGTGTTAGCCGGGATGCTGACCCGCAGGCGCAGGCGGTCGCCCTGACGCCGCCACCCGCTTTCAATGCGACCACGCGGACTGTCATACACCGCGCGCACCCACTGGAGCGGTTCGGCTTCGCCCTCGGCAGCCACCAGGTCAGGTGACGGCGGCCGCGGCGCGATGGCGATGCGCCGATACCCGGGCTCCAGGGCATCGATGCCGGCCAGGTTCCGAAAGGCCCACTCCATCACGGCGCCAAACGCGTAGTGACTGAAACTGTTCATCGCCGCGTTCTGATCGCCGTTCGCGCCGTTGAACCCGAAATCCTTGGTGAAACTATCCCAACGCTCCCACACCGTGGTGGCGCCGTTGACCACTTCATAACCCCAGGACGGATACCGCCGGCTCTGGAACAACCGCACCGCAAGGTCATGATACCCGCCCGCCGTCAGCGCCGGGAGGATCGCTTTGGTTCCCAGAAAGCCCGTGGCCATGCGCACGCCACGCGCCTCCACCTTCCGCGCCAGGATCGCCGCCGCGGCCGGCACCCGAGCTTCGGGAATCAACCGGAAACCAATAGCCATGGCATAGGCGGTCTGGGTGTCCACCTTCAGGGATCCGTCCTCGTTCAGGTAATCCTCCTGGAACACGCGCCGCACGGATTCGTGCACCGCCTGGTAGCGGGCGACGTCGTCCGCGCGTCCCAACGCTTCCGCCATGTCCGCCATCATGCGCGCATCGAGCGCGAAGTACGCGGCATCGATGTATTCCAATGGGGTATTCTCCTTCACATTCAGCCAGTCCCCCCAGCTGTTGCCGTCCCCTTTCCCGCGGTAGTCCGCCGCGCGCCGCAGCCGCCAGTCCATGAACCGCGTCATCGAAGGCCACAACCGCTCCAGCAATCCGCGATCCGCGTAGACACGCCACAGGGTCCACGGACAGATGATCCCGGCGTCCGTCCAGGCCGTGCCCCAGGTCTGTCCGGGCGCGCCATGCGCCATCGGATACGGCGCGTAATCCGGGTACGCCCCAAAATCCCGCTGCGCCTCCACCACGTCGCTCATCCACTTGTTGAAGAACGCCTGCACATCCGCATTGAAGGTCGCGGTACGGACATACACCTGTGCGTCGCCCATCCAGCCGAACCGCTCGTCGCGCTGCGGACAGTCGGTCGGCATCTCGATGAAGTTCGCGCGCTGGGTCCAGTGGGTGTTCTTCCAGAACCTCGTCATCACCTCGTCCGAGCACTCGAACTCCCCCGCGATGGGGGTGTCGTTATGCAGGACCAGACCGGTCACCGTGTCCAATCCCGGCTTCGCAGCCAGGCCGGTGATCTCGACATAGCGAAATCCGTGGTAGGTGAAGCGCGGCTGCCAGGTCTCACCACGTGGATCGCCGCGCAGGGTGTAAGAATCCGTCGCCCGCGCTTTCCTCAGGTTCTCCGTCATCAGCCGGCCGTCGGGATGGAGCATCTCGCCATGGCGGAGTTGCAGGCGCGTGCCCGCCTGCCCCTTCACCCGAAGGCGCACGAAGCCCGCCAGGTTCTGGCCCAGATCAAACACGTACTTCCCAGGCTCGGGCTGGGTGACCACCTGCGCGGGCACCTCCTGGGTGACACGTATCGGCGGGGCCAGATACGGCTCCAGTTTCGCCGGCGCGCGAAAACCGAGATCCACCGTCCGCGTCCCGCGCGTGTCCTGAAAAGGGGCAGTGACGCGTGGCAGGTCTTCCGCGGGAATCGCGCGCTTCCAGGTCCAGCCCCGAGCGCCCCCAGGCAAGCACCAGTCGGGCGCCTCACGACGCGCATCGAACGCCTCGCCCATGATCAGATCCGCCTCACGAAGGGGACCATCCCCCGAGACCTGCCAGGAGCCGTCGGTGGCCACCCACTCGCGCGTGCCATCCGCGTAATCGAGCTGCAACTGCGCCATCCAGGCCGGAGTCTGGCCGTAGATCGAACGTCCGGTCTGGTATGGACCATACCCCACCAGGAGTCCGTACCCGACGTACCCGGCGTACCAGCCGTCCGCGACAATCGCGCCCAGGCAGTTGCCGCCGCGCACCATCAGGGCCGTCACATCGTGAGTGCGCACCAGGGCGCGCTGCGCGTAGTCCGTCCATCCGGGCTCGAACAACGCGTCCCCGATGCGCCGGCCGTTCAGATGCATCTCCGCCAGTCCCAGCGCGGTGAAATGCACCACCGCTCGCGCCACCGGTTTGGTCACGCGAAACTCCTTCCGATAGTGCCGCGCCGGAGGGAGGAACAGCACCGCGCGATTCGTCGCCAGGGGGGTGCGGTCCGGATGCGAAATCCATCGCGCCTTCCAGTCCGCCGCATTCACCACCCCCATGCCCCAGGACGAAGGTTCGGACCACGGGGAAGGGCGTCCTTCCCCGTCCCAGACGCGCACCTTCCAGTGCAACCGTTCCCCCGTCGACGGCGCGCGCCCTCCATAAGGCAGCAGCAGCGTCTCCCCTGATTCCACTTTTCCGGAATCCCAGGTGTCGCCTCGATCCGACGCCAGCACCTGCGCGTTGGTGGAAACCAGGATCTGGTACCCGGTCTGGTGTTGAGCCCGGCTGGAGGAAGTGACCTGCCACGACAAACGCGGCTTGGTCGTCGTCAGCCCCAAGGGCTGGATCAGGGCCTCGGTTCGCAACGTCTGCGGGATCAGGCCTTCCGCACCAAAGGCCGACGTCGCCATCCACCAGGAAGCCGTCCAACCCGCCGCGAGCCGGAGAAGGGAGATCGCACCGGGACGTTTCACGGCACCACCTCCACGCCGGGAGGCGTTTTCACCACGGATTCCACGCGCCCCGTGGCGCGGCGCTCGTGCCGCACCAGGATCGGTCCGTGCGGCGTGGGGTAGGTGCCCTCCGCCCATTGCAGCGAACCGAGGTTGGGCGTCACGCGCACCTTGCGCAGCCCAGGCTCCACCGGCTGCACGCCGAGCACATGCTGGCTCAACCAAGCCGTCGGACCGCTCGCCCACCCGTGGCACAGGCTGTGCCGGAAACCCACATAGCAATGCGCCCCGCAGTCCCCGTGGATGTCGCGACGCCCTGCCGCCGGCAGTTCATCGATGCGTGCGGAGCCCTTGGTCCATTCAAGATCGAAATCCTCCCAGAAGGTCGTGGCCCCCATGTCCAGCATGCCCCCCCAATAGGTGCGGATGAACTCCAGCGCGGCATCGGTCTGGCCCGCCTTGGCCAGGGCCTGCAGGACATAGAACCCGTAGAAGGTGGAAAGGTCCGTCGGCCCACCCTTCTTGAGCACCTGCTCCGCCACCTCACCGGCCTGGCGCACCTCGGCCAACGCCAGCAGCGCCGCCGGCGACTTGCGTCCGCTCGACTCCGGCACGCGCTGGCGCAGCCGTGAGGTCATCGCCTCGCATTCCTTGGACAACGCCGCCTCGCCCAGCACCGCCGTCAGCCGGGCCCCGCTGTCCAAGGCCAGCACCAGCATCGCATGCAATCCTTCGTCCACCGCGCGCTTGTTCTCGTACGTCGGCCAGTCGAGGAACCGCATGCCATCCAGCTTCTCGCGCCCCGCGTCGTCCACGAACGTCAGCAGACGCCGCAGCAGGGCGGTGAGATAGGTTTGCTGCGATTCCAAATAGCCGCGGTCCCCGCCATGCATCCAGAGGTCCTCGTGGAGGATGACCCACCACATCGAATAGCTGCTGATGCCGTTCATCCACTCGGTCACCGGGGTGACGTCGCGGATGAGATCCAGACTGCGCCGCACCACGTCGTTTTGTCCAAACACAGCGTGGATGGTGCTCACCTCGGGATGCATGTCCCCCAGCCAGACCAACCGGTCGCGTTTGATGCCGTCCCAGAGGTATTCCTGCATGTTGAGGTGCACGGTGTAGGCGCCCACCTCCCAGATGCGGTTCAACCGCTCATCGTTGCAGCGGAACTGGCCGGCGTACTCCAGGTCGCGCAGCTGCAGGACCGCGCGCACCTGGCTCAGCTGCACCGGCAACTCCGGATCCAGGTTGTCGATCCGCGCAAATCGAAACCCGCTGGGACCCACCATCTTCTTGCCCAGCCAGGGCAGGGTGACCGTCTGGTCGCGGAGAGCATGATCATTTCCCGCGTTCTGGCGCCCCCCCAGCTCGGCCATGGCTTCCGACGCGGATTCCCCCAACCGGACGCGCACGCGGCGGAGCTTGCCCTGTTCCGGCATCATCGGGGTGAACAGCTCGAGGTATCCCTGAATCTCCACGCCGAAGTCCAACAGCACGCCCGCAACCTGGTTGGTGGAGGAACGCAACTCCAGGGGCGGCACCGGCTCCGAAAGCACCGCCTGCCCAGGTTTCCGCCCCAGCAGCCCGTCGGCGTTCTTCACGCCCTCACCGCTGGTCCACAGGACCCGGGTGGGCGGGAGAAAATGGTGCCGCATGGGCGAGGCCTCGGCGTTGGCGGCGATCGGGGCCGGGATCGCGGACGGCAGAGGAGGCCCAGCGAGAACCGCCGCCTCCAAGCCCAGCGTGACCGCAAGCACCGCGGGGAACAGGACGTTCATGGATGCGGAGAGTGTGCGTCGTTCCGCGGCACCGGGACAAGCAACCGGTGACCGAGTCGAACACCGACGCCGAGTCGCGGATTTCGCAGCACCCGCCGCTCCCGCCTTGCGGCAGACCGCCGGCTCCCGGATTCTGCGCCCCGCCGAGATGGGTTCTCCTCCCGATCCCCAACCGTTCCCTGCCCGGTTCCAGTCGTGCGAGCGCATCGAAGCCTTCGTCGCGTGCTTCAACGCGCGGCATCTCCCGAAGTCGGAATGGGATCACCACGCCCATCTCGTGGTCGGCTTGTGGCATGCTCTCCGTCTCCCCGCGGATCAGGCCCTCGACGCCTTGCGCGACCGCATCCGTGCGCACAACGACGCGGTGGGCACGGTAAATTCCGACGTCAGCGGGTATCACGAAACCATCACCCG
This sequence comes from Verrucomicrobiales bacterium, assembly GCA_020845805.1. Taxonomy (GTDB): domain Bacteria; phylum Verrucomicrobiota; class Verrucomicrobiia; order Limisphaerales; family CAIMTB01; genus CAIMTB01. The sequence goes on from JADLFD010000292.1 coordinate 8,843, forward strand.
CCTCTATCTCCTCGGAATCCTCGGGATCCTCGCCTCGATGGGCGCGCGCGGTCCGCTCCCTCCCCTGCCCGACCTGGTCCAGGCCCTGCTGCAATCCGAACTCGCGGACCGGAACTGGCCGCGGCGATTCTACTCCCGGGAGAGGCTGTTTACGCCCGAGGCCAGGAACGCCTGGATCGAACCCGACCTGGCTCCACCGCCCTCGCCGGCCCCGGCCGCAAGCCCCCGTTGACCGGCTCAGGATCGGCCTTCCCCCGCGTTCAAACTTCCGTCCACTGAGCGGAGCAAGCCGACACCGGGCACGCAGTCGCTTCGGAACGACGCCGCCAAAGCTGTTGACGCAGACCCGCGCCGTGCACCATGAAGGCGCGTCCGCGATGAGACCCAACACCTTCGCTCTCCTCGGTTTGGCCCTGGCTTTTTTGGCCCTCGGCGCGCCCCGGGCCGCCGCTCAGCAACACCGCGCCACCCGCCTCGGCGACCCTGAAACCCGCTTCGCACCGCCGTTGCGCCGCCCCGAAGACCTGCGCCGCCTGCTGCTGGATGAAAAGCTCAAGGCCGACGTCGACTCCGTGCTGCAACAGGCCAAGTGGCCGGGCAATCCCGAGGATCTGCGCCGCGCCGCCGCCACCGCCCCGATCCAGGACGTGCGCGTGGCGCCCGGGACCCGTCTGCCCTTCATGTCCACCCGCCGCGGAGGCAAAGCCATCGCGCTCATGGATGTCCTCTGGGCCGGGAAACAGCCCTTCGAGGCGTTCCAGTTCGAGTTCGCCTCCAAGGGCCAGCGTTACCGCTGCCTCACCCCCAAACCTTGCAGCAACTTCCTGGTCATCCATCTCGGGCGTGAGGTGGACCTCGAACTCACCAAGTCCGCCCCCCCGGAGGCCAATCTCTGCGATCCGTTTGAGATGACGATCACGGTGCGCAACACCGGCCTCGGCACGCTCAGCCAGGTGAAAGTCATCGATTCCCTCCCGCCCGGCCTGCGCACGATGAAGGGGGACTCCACCCTCACGCTCGACGCAGGCACGCTCGCCCCCGGCGGCGGGACCGAGTTCAAGTTCCCCGTGGTGGCCTCTGCCGCCGGCGTCTACGAGAACAAAGCCACTGTCACCACCGCGGAAGGCGGCACCGCCGAAGCCCTCGCCTCCACCACCGTTCACGCACCCAGTCTCCAACTCGCCTGCACCGCCCCCGCCAATGCGCTGATCAATCGCCCGGTCGAGGTCTGCCTCACGGTCACCAACTCCGGCGATGCCCCCGATCCCAAAGTCACCTTGCAACTGCCCATCCCGGCCGGGACGACGCTGGCCGGTGCGACGCTCGGCGGCACGGCCACCGGGAACGTGGTGGTGTGGGAACTCGGCGCCCTCGACCCGCACTCCGCCCGCACCGCCTGCGCCACGTTCACCTCCACCCAACCCAACTCCCTCGCCCTCGCCCCCACCGCGCAAGGCCAGTGCTCGCCTCCCACCCAGTCCACCTGTGCGACGGAAGTCCGCGGGATCTTCGCCATCCTTCTCGAGGTCATCGATCTTGAAGACCCGGTCGAAGTCGGCCACGAGGTGACCTACGAAATCCAAGTCACCAATCAGGGCTCCTCCGACGGCACCCAGATCAAACTGGTCTGCCCGCTGCCAGCCACGCAGGAATTCGTGTCCGGCTCCGGCCCGACCTCCGTCCGCGCCGAAGGCAGCACCGTCCATATCGAACCCCTCGCCAAACTGGCCCCCAAGGAAAAGGCGACTTGGCGCGTGGTGGTCAAAGCGGTGAACGGCGGGGACACTCGCTTCCAAGCGCTCCTGACCAGCGAACAGTTCGCGCGCCCCATCGAGGAATTCGAAGCCACCGAACAATACTGAACAGGTTCTTTCATCCCCCAACCGCCCCCCCCTTCCCCAGGTGCGGTCCACCCACGCCCGACGTCCCATGAAGTCCGCCCTGACTGCCTCGGTCCTGGTCTTCACCTGCACTGCCCTCACCCCCTTTGCCCCTGACGTCGAGGGCGCCGTGGCCCAGGACACCGACTGGATCCCGCTCTTCGACGGCACCACGTTGTCCGGCTGGCGTGCCAACGAAAACCCGGGCTCCCACCAGGTCGTCGACGGCGCCATCGTCTGCGTCGGACCTCGCTCGCACCTGTTCTATTCCGGCCCCGTCCAGGCCGCGCGCTTCACGGATTTCGAATTCGAAACGGAGGTCATGACCGACCCCGGCGCCAACTCAGGAGTCTATTTCCACACCCGCTTCCAGGAACGCGACTGGCCCACGGATGGATTCGAAGTGCAGGTCAACAACACCGCCACCGGCGCGGGCGGCTATCGCGAGAACAAGAAGACCGGCAGCCTCTACGGCATCCGCAACGTCTACCGTCAACTCGTCCCCGATTCGACCTGGTTCCGACTGCGCATCCGGGTGGAAGGAAAACGCGTGCGGACCTGGGTCAACGACCTCCCGACGGTGGACTACGTCGAACCCGAGAACGCGCCCAATGGCGGGTACGCTGGACGCCGCGTCGCCGCTGGCACGTTCGCCCTCCAATGCCACGACCCCGGCAGCCGGGCCCGCTACCGCAACCTCCGCGTGCGCGCCCTCGCCCCCAGCTCCCCGCCCGCCCCCGCTCTCGCCACTTCCCCCTACCGCATCTCCACCAACCTCGCCGCCCTTCACGCCAACAACTTCCCCGTCCTGGATCTCCATACCCATCTCAAAGGCGGACTGACCCTGGCCGAAGTGGCGCTGCGCCAATTCCAAACCGGCATCGGCGCCGGTATCGCGGTCAATGGCGGACTCGGTTTCCCGGTGACCAATGACTCCGGGCTCGATCGCGCCCTCGCCGAGGCGCGGCACCCGCTCTTCTTCACTGCGCTCCAGGGCGAAGGCCGCGAATGGCCCACCCTCTTCTCGCGCGACGCCATCGCACGCTTCGACTACGTCTTCACCGACGCCATGACCATCACCGGACCCGGCGGACGCCGCATGCGTCTCTGGATTCCCGAGGAGGTCACCGTGGGCGATCCGGAGTCCTTCATGGATTCGCTGGTCGCCCAGACCGTTCGAATCCTCAAACAGGAACCCATCGACGTGTGGGTCAACCCGACCTTCCTCCCCGCCCCCCTCGCTCCGCGCCACGCCGAGCTCTGGACCCAGGCCCGCATGGACCAGGTGATTGCCGCGGCCGTCCAGCATGGCGTCGCCATCGAAATCAACGACCGCTTCCAACTCCCCGGAGCGCCCTTCATCCGCGCCGCCAAAAAGGCCGGCCTGCGGTTCACCTTCGGAACCAACAACGGCGGCCGCGATGACCTGGGACGCCTCGACTACTGCGTGCGCATGGTGAACGAATGCGGACTGCAGTGGCAGGACCTGTGGACGCCCGGGCAGCAACCCAGCCGCGCCCAGCGCGGTCCCTAGGAGCCCGCCCGCCGGCAACCGCCGTCCGGATCAAAGTTCCCAGAGGAGAGGGAACGCGGAGGCCGAAGGTCAGTGAAGGATCGCGTGCGGGTGCTCCTGCACCACCCACTGCGCGTCGAGATCGAGAAACGCATCGAGCCGCCGCTCAGTCTCCTCGGGATCGATCCCGCGCGCCATCAGCAGGTACGTGGCGTAGTGATTCCCCTCCGACTCGACCAGGCCGCCATAGAAGGCCGACAGCTCGGGATCGCGATCCTTCAACGCCTCGGCCAGCCACTGAAACTTCTCACAGCTCCGACCTTCGATCAGCGCCGCCGCAATCAAGTGGTCGATCACCTGACACTGCTTCCCTCTCCGGATCGCGCCCATCATCCCCGAGATCCAGGGGCTCGAGATCGGAGGCCCGAACGGCACCCCGCGACGGCGCAGCAGCCCGAGTACCATTTGAAAGTGCTGCAGTTCCTCGATGGCAATGGCATTCAACTCGTCCACACGGCCGAACAAATCTCGATACTTTTCCAGGTTCAGCGCGCTGGTGGCCGCCTTGCGCTCGAGATGCGCGTGGTCCACCAGAACTCCCGGCAGATTCGCCAAGACCTTGGGCAACCAGGACGAGGGAGGTTGGGCTCGGAACAACAGCATGCGCGTCAGGACACTCCCCGCTCACACCCGGAAGGCGTCAAGCCCCGAGCCCCTGCGCCCGCAAAATATTCTCCACCCCGGCGACCGTGGTTTCGTTTGCCATGCCACCCTCCAGGCCTAGGCTGTCGACTCAGTGCGACACGAACGTCCCACGCTCAACGCGAACAGCGAACCGCCCTCGTCGGAGCAGCTCGCCGGGGATCTCGCGCCGCTCTCGCTGGCCCTGGGTTCGCCCGATGCACTCGCCCCACTCGGTGACCTCGCGCAACTCCTGAACGCCGCCCGGCCGCAGTCCGCGTCCGCCCTGCGCGCCTTCCTGCGGCAGTACCGGGATCAACTCCTCGCCGCGGTCGAACTCCCCGCAATCCGGGCCGCTTACCAACTCGCCTCCCAAGGCAAAGGGCTCGATCTCATCGCGCTCGATCGCGAACTGTCCGCGCGCTTCGGAACCTCATCCTTCGCCGAAGCCAGCCGGCACACGGGACGCACCCAACTCCGCCGACTGCGCCCTCTCCGCGACCGCAGCCTGCAACGCTACCTCGCCGCCGTCGACGAGGGCCAAGCCTCTGGATGGCATGTCGTCGTGTTCGGACTCCTCCTCGCGCTCTTCTCCCTTCCCCTCCGACAGGGCCTGGCGCATTACGCGCAAAAGACTCACCAGAGCATTCTGGACTCCGCCACGCTCGGGGTGGCGTTGACCGCCGCCGACCGCGAATCCCTGGTCATCGACCGCGACGCTCATCTGGTCTCCGTCCTCAAAAACCTCGTTCCCTCCCCCGCGCTCTCCGTAGTCTGAGTGACCGCCTCCCAGGCGCACCAGACCATGAACGTCACCCTCCGCGGTCGCACCCGCCACGTTCGTACCGTCGACTTCGACTCGCGCCGCAATCAGGTGCGACTCATCGACCAGAGACTCCTGCCGCACCGGTTCGAGATCCTCCCGCTGCCCACCTTCCAGGCCACCGCCCGCGCCATCCG
>JADLFD010000293.1 GCA_020845805.1 Verrucomicrobiales bacterium
CGCCGCCGCCCTCCATGTAGAGGAGGCGGAACAGGTAAACGCCGGGCTGGGCGTTGAAGTAAAACACCGAGTCGGACGAACCGCGGCCGCCATCGAAGGCGCCCAACACCTGATAGGTCGCGTTGGTCGCGTTGCCCACGCTCACCTGGAACCCATCATCGCTGTTCACCACCATTGTGTAGATGCCCGCGGTGGGAATCTGCACGTAGGCCAGCGCCTCGGCGGCGATGTTATCCGTGCTCCCCGTGGTTCCCGGGATGCCGGGAATGACCTCGTCGCCCACGGCCTGCTCGGCAATGGTCGAGGACGCGTTGAAATTGCCCGCGTCCGCTGGGGTCTGCTCGAAGTTCACGTAGGGCACGTCAAAGTATCCGCCGGCCACTTGCGCAGCGGGGTCGTGGACACTGGCTCCGAGCGTGCCAGCCAACTGCTTCTCGGCCTCGGCGATGGTGGTGCCGCCCGGACGCGCACCCTCGAGTTGGTGCGTCTTCCAGCGGATGCCGGCATCCGCTCCGGTTCCCAGAGCGGTTCCCAGAGCCGCCGGCAGAACCTGGTAGGCCGGCGCGTCGAAGGTGACGGTCTCCACCACTTCCTGGGCGGTCTTGGTGGTGTAGGTAAGCTTCAGCGTATGGCTCGAAGCGGACGCGAACGGCGTGGTGACACCAAAACGGATGTCGAGGCGATCCGGAAGATCGCTGCCATCGGCGGCGGTGAGATCCGTGCGCGTGACGGTGGCGCCCGTCACCGCCGTGCCGTCGAGCTCCAGCTTCACGCCCTTGCTCTCGTCAACGGAGAGATACGTGGTTTCCGCAATGGAACCGGTCACCGTGATCGGCGTCGCCGACGCCGTGGCATAACCAGGCGCCACGAACTGCAGCGTGTCGGTGATCTGGCGTCCATCCGAAGACGTGAACGCGAGCTCCACGGTGTGGGAGGAACGGGGCGCAAAGATCTTGGGTGACTGGTCGTGCGCGAAGAATAGCACTTCCGCCAACTCGGCGTCCCGCGACTTGGTCACGGTGATCGTCTGACCATCGAGCTTCGCGGTGATCGCGGCGCTCTCGTTCACCGTCTTGCCCAAACCTTCCCGGATGCGCGCGTTGAATCCAATGCCCGTGCCGGAGATGCCGGAGGCGAACGGGGGCTCGCCCACCGCGAGGTTGTCGAACGCCCACCACCAATCGTTCGCGCCCTCGATGAGACCGAACTTGAGGGTCAACTTCTGGGCACCGGCCGGATTCTTCAGCTCCGCCAGCACCATTTCGTTCGGAGCATCCGGATGGAAGGTGGGGCTGTCGGAGATCGAATCCCAGCGCAGCACCTCGACCTCGGCGCCATTGTCCCACTTCGCCGTGATCACCGCGGTCTGATTGTTGATCGGCTCACCGGCTTCGTTCACGGGCCAGTTCGCCCCGCCGTCGTCACGACCCTCGGGACGCCACGACGAATCGAAGGAGATCACCAGGCTGTTGGCAGCCTTGCCGGCCACGGAAATCTCGGGAGTGGTCAAGTAGGAGTTGAACAGGCCCTTCAGGTGCGTTGCGTCATCCCATTCGTCCGGATCCGCAATCGCCGCGCCGCCGGTGGCGAGCAGGAACTCAGCACGACGCTGATTGTCGACCGTCGGCCACCAGCGCGCGTCGGCGAAGCTCCAACCGGCCCACTCGGTACGGCCGTCGTTGGCTGCATAGTCCGCCGTGCCGTATCCAGGCATGCCGGTGTCATCGATGGCCCAGCCCGTCGGCGGAGTCTTGGTCCACACCGCGGCGCCCTTGGACGCTTCTTCGGGGTTCGGCCCAAAAGAGAGGGCATCGAAGTTCTCCGAGAAAAGCCGTTGGGCGTGTGCCCCCGGAGTGAGTGCGGCTCCGGACAGGAGGATGGATGCGAAGAGAGTGCGGCCACGCCAGGTTGGGCGGCGCGATGGATGTTTGCCCTTGGTGATCTTCATCTGCGGATATTCCAGGTTCGAATTCGTCGGTGAAAATGCCCGAGGCCCGAGGGGCCCGGACGCCGAGTCGAATACGAGGCCGTCGCCGGGAGAGCAACCCCCGAGCGGCCTGTCAGCGAGAAGTAACCTGGCGGTGACCTGTTCGCCGCCTCCCGGACCGAAACCGCGGGATTGGACAAGGCACAAAGCAATGCGGGGAGGCAGCCTTTCGGCCACCTCCCCGCATCGTGATTCTAGAGGTTGAATCCGCCCGAGAGCGGCTCAACCAGCTCGACTACTCGGCGATGTAGAACTTCGCCGCGCCCGAAGCGCTGACGGAGTACGGCGAGGCCGCACCCGTCACGGCCGTGTACGGGCCGGTGACGACGTCCGCGCTCTTGAGCGTGCCGGTGTACTCGATGCGCACCTGCCCACCCTGCAGTCCGACCTTGGTGACTCCACCACCGGTCGTGGGGATGCCGGGTTCGGCGACCGTCCGGCGCTTGAAGGACTTCAAAGCCCCCGTCTGGGTGCCGTTGACCAGCGCGCGGCTGCCATCACCGTTGACCGTGAACCACTCCACGCTGGCGCCACCACCACCCTCAAAGTAGAGGAGGCGGAAGAGGTAGATGCCCGGCTGCTCGGCGCGGAAGAAGAACGCCGTGTCGGCGGCTCCGCGACCCGCGTCGAACTTGCCCAGGACCTTGTAGGTCGTGTTGGTCGAGACGCCGGCACTGACCTGGAAGCCGTCATCGCTGTTGACCACCATCTGGTAGACGCCCGTGGTGGGGATCTCGACGTACGCCAGCGCTTCGGCGGCGATGAAGTCAGTGCCACCCGTGGTTCCCGGGATGCCGGGGATCAGTTCGTCACCCACTGCGAGGGTCGCATCGGTGGCGGAGGCATTGAAGTTGCCCGCGTCCGTCGGGGTCTGCTCGAAGTTCACGTAAGGCACCTCGAAGTAACCCGCCGCCGTCTGGCCGGTCGTGTCATGCACGCTGGCACCGAGGGTGCCCGCGAGTTGGCGCTCCACTTCCGCGATGTTGTCACCACCGGGGCGCGCGGCCTCGAGCTGGTGGGTCTTCCACCGGATGCCCGCGTCCGCACCCGTGCCGAGCGCCGTGCTGATGGCAGCAGGAATCGTCTCGTAGGAGGGCGCGGTGAAGGCGACCGTCTCCACCACTTCCTGCGCGGTCTTGGTGGTGTAAGTCAGCTTGAGGCTGTGCGTCGAAGCCGAGGCGAACGGGGTCGCCACGGTGAACTTGACGTCGATACGGTCGGGAAGATCCGAACCGTCGGCCGCGGTGAGGTCGGTGCGCGTGACAGGGGCGCCGGTGACGGCCGTGCCGTCCAGCTCCAGCTTCACACCCTTGCTCTCGTCCACGGCCAGGTAGGTGGTCTCCGCGAGCGCCGCGGACACCGTGACCGCC
>JADLFD010000294.1 GCA_020845805.1 Verrucomicrobiales bacterium
CGAAAGCATCAGCCGCGAAACCTACGGCGTCCTCATCTACCAGGAGCAGGTCATGCAAGCCGCGCAGATCCTCGCCGGCTACACCCTCGGCGGCGCCGACCTCCTGCGCCGCGCGATGGGCAAGAAGAAGCCCGAGGAAATGGCCAAACAACGGGCCAGCTTCGTCGAGGGCGCCTCGCGCGTGAACCGCATCCCACCCGCCCAGGCCAACCCCATCTTCGACATCCTCGAGAAATTCGCCGGCTACGGATTCAACAAATCCCACGCCGCCGCCTACGCGCTCGTCGCCTACCAAACGGCCTTCCTCAAGGCCAATTACCCCGTCGAATTCTTCTGCGCCATGATGACCAATGACATGGCCGACACCGACAAACTGGCCGAGTACATTGCCGAGGCGCGTACGCTCGACATCCCGATCCTGCCGCCCGACGTCAATGCCTCGCACGTCACCTTCGCGCCGGAGACCCTCGCCACCGGCGGTACCGCCATCCGCTTCGGCCTCGCCGCCATCAAAGGAGTGGGCGAAATCGCCGTCGAAAGCATCCTCCTCGCCCGGGGTAAAGCCGGTCGATTCAGTTCCCTCCCCGACCTCTGCGAACGCGTCGACACCCGGGCCGTCAACCGCAAGATGCTCGAAGCCCTCGTCCGTTGCGGCGCCTGTGATTCGCTCGGAGGCACACGCGCCGGACTCTTCGGTGCCATTGATCGCTGCCTCGCCCGAGGACAGGAGGCCGCCCAGGACCGCCAACGCGGCCAGTCCTCGCTGTTCGGTCTCCTGGAACAAAACCAACCGGCCGCCCCCGTGGTGTCCGCCGATGCCCCTGAGTGGCCCCCCGCCGAACGCCTCGCCGCCGAGAAGGAACTCCTGGGCTTCTACGTCACGGGTCACCCGCTCGATCCCTACCGAACCCTGCTCGAAGTCTACGGACTCACCGATACCTCGCGCCTGGCCACGCTTCCGAATCGTTCCATGACGCGCCTCGGCGGAATCCTCTCCGCGGTGCAGCAGGGTTTCTCCAAGAAATCCGGGAAACCCTACGCCCTGCTCACCCTCGAAGACCTCCACGGCTCCGTGCAACTCCTGTGTCTCAACGAAGCCTACGAGAACTACCGCGACCTCTTCACCGCCGGGCGCACCGTGTTCGTGGTGGGGGAAATCAACGCCGGCGAGGAACGACCAAAAATCTTCCCCCAGGAAATCCTGCCCCTCGAAGACGTGCCGCGGAAGCTGACCCGCCAGGTGCACTTGCGCATGCAGACCCAGTCGGTGACCCCCCAACAACTGCGCGCCGTCCGAGACCTGGTCGCTGCCCATCGCGGCTCCTGCCCGCTCTTCCTGTGCTTCCAACGACCCGACGGAGGCGTCGCTTTCGTGGAAGCCAACGACCGTTACCACGTCGCGCCCTCTGTCCAGTTCCAGGTCGAGGTGGAAACCCTCCTCGGCGCCTCCGCTTACTACGCCAAGGCCGACCCCACCCTTCCCGAACGTCCACGCCGACGGTGGGAACAAGCCGCTTCGGACAACAACGGAAACTCTTGATCCTCCCGGCTCCGAATGACTGGGACTTGCCCCGCCTCCGCGACCAAGGCAACCCTCGGGCATGGATGTGACCAACCTCGACGAGGCGGTGCCCTTCACCACCCTCGACGGGTCCGAAATTCGCGAACTCCTCGCGCACCGCAATTCCGCCCTCCGCAACCAGAGCCTGGCCGAAGCGCGCGTGCCCGTCGGAGGCGCCACCCAGGAGCATTACCATCCCCGGGCGGAGGAGATCTACTTCATCACCGAAGGATGCGCCCACATCCGGGTGGGCGCCGAAGAACGAGCCGCTAAACCCGGTGACGCGATCGCCATCCCCCCGGGCGTGGTCCACAAAATCTGGAACTCAGGCCACAGTGTCCTCCGGTTTCTCTGCTGCTGCAGCCCGGCCTACGAACACACCGACACCATCATCACCGAGAATTCAAGACGCTCCATCTAGGCAGCCCGCCTTGCTCTCCCGTCCCGCCCCCCGCGCGCGGCCAACCCACTTCCGACTGCCCTCTCGCCGGTCGGGGCGCCCGCCCCACCGTCACCCACGTGCCGCGGGCGGCTCCGCCTCGGTCTTCTTGGTGGCGGCAGGCTCCGTCCGGTAATGGGAGTAATACTGATTCTGGTAGTAGTAGTACGAGTAGTAGTACGAGTCGCGCCCCTCGAAATCGATGTCGTTCAGCAGCACGCCCACCACCGAGATCCCCGCATCCTGAATGCGCTGCACCGACCGGCGCGCATGCTCACGACGGATCTTCTTGAACTTCATCACGTAGATGATGCCGTCCGACTTGGCACCCATCACGAGCGGATCACTCACGGCGCTGATCGGCGGGCAGTCCAGCACCACCCGATCATAACTCTGCCGCAACTCGGCCAGAAACTTGTCCATCTCCACGCTCTCGAGGAGCGCCGAGGGATTGCTCGGAATCGGCCCGCACGCGATCACATCCAGATTGGGCACGACCGATTTGTGGACGATATCGCTCAACTGTTTGACGGTTCCCTGCAGATAGCCCGCCAGACCCACCGGCGCGTGAATCTGGAACGCCTTGTGCACCGAGGGACGCCGAAGATCGGCATCGACGAGCACTGTTCGCTGCCCACCTTGCGCCATGACGATGGCGAAGTTTGAGGCGCACAGCGACTTCCCCTCCGAGGGAATGCTGCTCGTGACACCGAACACCCGCATCTTGTCGGCGCGTGACGCCAGCGAAATGGCCGCGCGCACGGTGCGGAAGCTCTCCGCCGCGTTGGAGCGCGGGTGAAGGTGGGCGTGCAAATCGCGCTCGTGCAGGTTGCCGGCCTTGATGTTCGGCACATAACCCAGGAACTGCAGCCCCAGGTACGTCTCGATGTCGTCCTGGCTCTTGATCGAGTCGTCCAGATAGTTGACGAAGAAAGCCAGACCGACGCCCAAACCCAACCCCCCCACCAACCCGAGGAGGAGAACCACCGACCACTTCGGTTTCACCGGCGTGATCGGCTGCGGCGCCTCGTCCACGATGCGCATGTTGTTCACCGAGTTCTTCGAGGAAACGTCCATCTCCTGAATGCGCCCGAGCAGGTTGTTGAACAGCGCCTTGGTCTGCTCCGCCCGCCGCGAAAGCACATCGAACTGGATGCGCAGCCGGTTGTGATCCAGCAAGGCCTTCTGCTTCAACTCGGTCATCTCCCGCATCCGGTTTTCGGTGGACGTGGCAATCTGCGCCTGGTTGTTGATCGCCAGTACAATCTTCTCCGACTCCATCTGGATGCTCTTGCGCAGCGACTCGAGATCGCTGCGCGCCTGGATCACCGCCGGCCACTTCTCCTTGTAGCGGGTCAACAAGGCCTGAAGGGCGGCCTCCTTCTGGGCCAGCAAGACCCTCAACTCACGGACCGACGCGTTCTGCGAAACCGTGGGAATCTCGTCCAGGCTCGTTCCCTCCTGCACCATGCGCGTCACCTCGCTCGAGATCTGCCGAGAAATGGTGGCCTCGCTCTGCGCCTTGTTGTAGTCGGTCTGCGCCTGGATCATCGATTGGAGCACGATGTTCTGACTCGCTTCGAGCGACGCCATGTCATGCGACTCCTTGTACTTCTGCAGCTCCTCCTCCGACTTCCGCACCTCTTCCTCCTTGTCCACCACCTCCGCCTCCATCCATTTCGCCGCATCCAGCGCGCGCTTGCGTCGGAGGTCCATGTTGTCCTGCACGAAGGTGGACGCGAGCGTGTTGGCGATGTTGGTCGCCAGCTTGGGATCGGTGTTCTCCACCCGCACCTCGACCAGACGGGTGAGCCG
>JADLFD010000295.1 GCA_020845805.1 Verrucomicrobiales bacterium
CGCCATCAAGATCGAGGTCCACCGGAGCCATGGACAGCGCGAATCCGGCGGAGCCGGTCAGCACCCCGAACAGATCCAAGTTGGTGAGTGTTCCTGAGGCCTTGAGGACCGCGCGATCGAGCGCGATGGGTAGCGCCACCGGCGTGGGCAGATCCTGTCCCGGATCCACCACATCCCCAAAACTCGCATCCGAGTCGAGATCGATGGCTTCGGACCAGTTCAGAGGTGGGATCGATCCGGTGGCGTCGCGGCCTGAGTTCCAAGCCAGGCTGACCCCGCTCACCGAGCCACTGATGCCCGGGACCGTGAGTGTCACGCCCACATCGTCCGCGCGCAGTGCCACGAAACGGCGTGGGTCCGCGACAGAATCGGCCGGCGTCACGAGAGCGATCGCCACGCTGCCGCTGGCAACGTGGAGGCCGGCTCCGTTGACGCCAAAGCGGAGGCCGGGCCCTGCCGTGGGAATGCTGAGCGCCATGGTCAACAGCGAGGCGGCCTCGAGGTCGCCACTGCCAATTCCAGGCGCGAATCCGCTGATGCCGTCGACTTCGACATCCACCCGGTCCATGCCGATGGCGAAGTCGGCCGATCCCGACAGCACGCCAAAAAGGTCCAGTCCGGTGAGCGAACCCGAGGCTCGGATCTGCTCGGTCGCCAGGTCGAGGGTGAGATCCGGAGCGCCGGGCAGTTCCTCGCCGGGATTGAGCGCATCACCGAAAGCACCTTCCCGATCGAGGTCCAGGTCTTGGCTCCAGTCCAGGGCGCGCACGGTTCCGGTGGGCGTCTCAGCCCGGTTCACGCGCACATCGAGGTGGCTGATGGATCCGGACACGCCCGGTATGGACAGCGTGCCTCCCACCTCGTCGGCGCGGGCCGCCAAGTACCTTCGGGTATCTGTGGCGGACGCCGGGGTCAGGGTGGCCACGGCCAGGGCCCCGGCATTCAGGGCGACGCCCGTGCCGTCCACTCCCACCACCAGCCCCTGCCCTGGTTGATTGATGCTGAAGGCGTAGGACACCAGATGCGCCGCCTCCAGGTCGCCCGCCAACGGATCGAACGCACTGTCGCCGTCCGCATCGACGTCCACCGGGCGACCCTGGATCGAGAAATCTGCGGCGCCGGAAACGAAGCCGAGCAGCGACAACGTGGTCACGGAGCCCGAGACGCCCACCTCAGGCAGCTCGCCCGAGAGCAGATCGGGGGAGGCGAAGCGCAAGGTGCCCTGCCCGGCGAAATCGAGGACCTCGGTATCGATGCTGAGCGTCGCGGGCAGCACGAACGAGAGCGGGATCGAGGGGTTGAACGCAATCAGGCTGCCGAAGCTCTCGGCCGTGAGCCAGTCGCCGACGGTAAGGACCCCATCGGGATCGGTGAGTGCCACGTTCAGGAGTCCGGACACCGAAGCAGCACCGCCGTTGATCGCGAAGGCACCGAGCCCACCGAATTCCACAGCGACGTTGATGTCGCTGGCCGACAGCGTGGCTCCGATCTCGAACTTCTCGAGGGCGAGGCCCAGGCCGTCACCGCCGATCGCCGCTTTGGGGTTGGCGATGAACTCACCGAAATCGATGACGACGGCAAACTGAGTCTCCAGCTTGAGGTCGAGGGTCAGCGGGATGCTTCCGCTAACCGGCACACCCGTATTGTTCAGGTCCAGCGTGTAGGCGAGCTGCTTCGAGAGTTGGAAGTTGAACCGGATGGTCAGCACCGTCCCGGCCAGGGTCAGCTCAAACTGCGTGGGCGACAGCCCCAGCCCGCCTTCGATGGCCGACTCCAGATTGGTCAGGGTCAACTGCGAGGCGAGATTCGCCACGCCCGCCTCGAACTCGTCGAAGAAATTCAGCCCGATGCCCTCCACCGGATTCGAACTGTTGAACAGCAGCTGGCTGAGGCTCTTCTCGATGAGCGGCAGCTCGAAGTCGAGCGCGCCGCCTGCCGTGGACTTCAGATCGCTCACCAACTCGCGAAGTCGCTGGAATGCCTCCTTGGCGTACTCGACGGGATCCACGAGGCCGCGACCCAGGACATTGAGTCCGGCCTGGATTTTGTTGAGCGCCAACGAGGTCGAGACCTGCCCCACTGGGATGTCGAGGTAGCTGCTCGCACCCAGGATTTCGGCGAGGATGCGGCGTTGCGAATAGACATTCAGCACGAGGCCGCTGTGGTCGATGGGCTCTGTCACCCCGGCATCCGCCGCAGTAATGCGGATCAGCTTGTCCGGGGTGAATCCGTCGGAAGCGGAAAACGCGGAGACCGTGCCGTCCCCACCGCCCGGGGCGTTCTCGTTGGCGTACCAGATTTCTGAGCTCCCCGGCAGTCGACCGATCAAGTCTGAGAAGCGGAGGCGCTCGTTTTGCAACCGACGAGCCAGGGTGAAGCCCTCTTCGCGCGCCAACCCGTCCGGCGTCTCGGCCACGCCGTCGGAGTAGACGACGCGCGTCTTGACGGGGACGTTGGCAAATCCAGTGGTTCCGCCGGGGCCACTGTTCAAATCCGCGAGGAGCCCGTTGCCCGCCGGAAGGAAGTGGTCCGGCGTCAGCGGGGTGCCTGATTCCTCCGGACCGCTCACGGTCAGGGTTTCCAGGGTGCCGTCGCCGTCGGAGTCGAGGAACGCATACGAGGCAAGCAGATCGCGGAACGTGCCGACATATTTGCCGATGAAATCGAGTTTGCGTTCGGCTTCCGTGGCTCCGCCGAGATCGGAGAGGTCCAGGTCGAAGGCTGAGGTCGGTCCGGCGATCGTGCCGCCGGCGACCACTTTGTCCCAAGCCAAGTCCAGAACCCGACCGAGAAGACGCGTGGTGGACTTCAGTCCGAAGCTGTTCAAAAGGAAGTTCAGCGTCGAACCCGTCCCCTGGTTGGGGACTCCCGACTGAATCAGGGTCCGGACACCGGGCA
>JADLFD010000296.1 GCA_020845805.1 Verrucomicrobiales bacterium
GCGGCCGGCGCCACAAATGGCGCCCTCTACGTGCACTGTCACCATGGCAAACATCGCGGTCCCGCCGCCGCCGCCGTGCTGTGCTTGGGGACGACCGGGTGGAGCACGAACGCCGCGGTCGCCTGGATGAAGCAAGCGGGAACGTCCCCCGAGTACGCGGGTCTCTACCGCAGCGTAGTGGGGTTCACCCTCCCCGATCCCACGCGACTCCCGTCGATCGCCTCATTGCCCGAGGTGGCGCGCACCACCACGGTTGTCGAAGCCATGGTGCGTCTCGACCAGCACCTGGAGATGCTCAAACTAGGACAGAAGGCCTCATGGCAGTCCATTCCCCAGCACCCTGATTTGAGCCTGGCACAGGAGGCCGTCCTGCTGCTGGAACAGTTGCGCGAGTTGGCCAGGCATCCGGACAGCGCGTCACGTGAGGCGGAGTACCGCCGGCTGATGGCCGAATCCATCACGGCTGCCGAATCGCTCGTCGCGCTCCTGCAGGAATCCGCTCCCAGCCCGTCGACCGTCGATCAGGGCCTCCAGCGTCTCAGTAAGACGTGTAGTGCCTGCCACCAACCCTACCGTAACTAGCCCACTCCATGGACACGCCCCACCGTCCTCCCCACTCAGCACTCCAGCCTCGACGCTCCTCGCAGGATACTTCTGCGAGGTCGCCTCTGCGCTGGCTGCTCCTGTGCACCGCCGCGAGTGCCAGCACGATCCCAAGCGCCGCGGCAGCGGCAGCGGCGCCGGCGTCGGCGGGCTTGGTGAACGATCTCCTGCGTAAGGAATCGGCCGGGGCTGTCGCCTGGGATCTGGGGGGCCAGTTTCGCACCCGATTTGAATCCAAACAGGAGGCGGGGTCGTTTCCGAACCGCGATTTCCTGGACGGCCTGGCGAACAGCAACGACTACCTGCTCTTCCGGACCAAGGTCCACCTCGGATACACCCCGAATCCCTGGATCCAGGTCTATGCGGAAGGACGCGACTCCCATTCCCTCGGGGATGAACGCGCAGTCAGCGAGACGGACGCGTTCGACCTGCATCAGGCCTTCGTACGGATCGGGGACCTGAGCGCGTTTCCGCTTCAGGCGCAGGTCGGGCGACTGGAGTTGCTCTACGGCGATGAGCGCTACGTGGGAATTTCAGACTGGAGCAATACCGGCCGGTCCTTCGATGCCGCGCGTCTGAGATTCGAGAAGGAGGGGATCCGGGTGGACGCCTTGGGCGGGCGCCAGGTGGTGCCGCGTGATGGCCACTTCAACCGCGTGAACGACTACGATTGGATCACGGGAATCTATGCCTCCAGCCGTCGCTGGACCGAGTTTCAGGATACCGAACTGTTCGCCTTCAGCCGAAGCGTGGCGAGTGGGTCCCCGACGGCCTTCACCCCCAGCCTCGGTGGTCCCACCGCCCGTGACGTAGTCACCGTGGGCACGCGGTGGAAATCTGTCCCCGGAAAGTTGGGACCGTGGGACTACACCTTCGAAGGCGCGGCGCAATTCGGGAGCCTCAATGCCGTCGGAGGCCGCCTCGAGCACCGTGGTTATGCAGTGAATGCCAGCGGCGGATACTCATGGTCGAAGGCCTGGGCGGCGCCCCGGCTGGGCGTGGGTTACGACTTTGGTTCCGGCGATGGCGATCCCACGGACGGCGAGAATCACACCGTGGAACTCCTTTACGGGACCAACCACAAGCTCTATGGCCTGGCGGATTTGTTCGGCATGCGAAACCTGCACATCCCGCGCATGAACGCGACGGTCAAACCGAGCAAGGACCTGAACGTGACCGTGGAGTGGCTGGGGTATTGGATGGTGGAGACTTCCGACTTCCTCTATCCCGAGAGCAGTGGGCCTCGTGCGCAGAACGGCTATGCGCGCCACGCGGATTTCGACTCGTTCGTCGCCCACGAAGTGGACCTGTTGGTCAACTGGAAGCTGTCCGGATGGGCCCAGGTGCAGGCCGCGTACGCCCACGTGTTTGCGGGCAATTACCTGGAGCAATCGGCAGCGTCCGCAGGCCGGGATGCGAGAGGCGCCGATTGGTTCTCGCTGCAGGCGGTGTTCCACTTCTAGGGACCGGCAGGGAGTCGAGAAACACGCTTCCACTGCAGAGAGCCGCGGCGATCTTGGGAGATCGCCTCCCTGCTTGCACGAGGGCGAGGGGAGGTGTTGACGCCGCCTGCCTCGGCCTCCGGCCGGTGTGGCAGGAAGCCTTGCTTCACTCGCCACGCCACTCCGCCGCCGAATCGGCCTGGCTTAGGCGACGCTGAGTGCGAGGCCCGCCAGGGCGATCCCGCCCCCAGCCAACCGCAACCACGGAGCCACCCTCGCTGCGCGGACGAGGGCGAGTCCCAGTCCGAAGCCGCACGCATGGAGGAGGGCCGTCGACGCCACGAAGCCTGCGCTATACGCGACTGCCGAACTGCCGGCCGCCATCTCGGCGCCGTGCGCAAAGCCATGAAATACCGCGAAGGACGCCACCATGCCCAGCGTCAGGGCCATTGGGGGACGAACTGCGAAAGCGATCACCAGGCCGAGGATCATCACCGAGGCGGCAATACCATGCTCCACGCCAGGCAGGGCCACGCCACTGAGTCCCATTCCGCCCGCGAGCGTCATCACGCCGACGAACAACGCCGGAACCGCCCAGCGGCGCGCGCCACCGAGCTGTGCCGCCCACAGTCCGATCGCCAGCATGGCCAGCAAATGATCGAGCCCGGAGAACGGATGGGCCAACCCCTGTTCCATTCCCGTCACGCCGTGACCAGGATGAGCCTGGACGGAGACCGGAATCAGAAGCACCAGCAGGAGAGAAAACCGCGCCAGGATGTTCTTGGACGAGTTCATGAGTCGACGGGACGATTCAAGGTCGGTAACCGACGATCCGTTTCACTCCGGACAGCCACCTGACCTGGCTCGTTCCCCGCCCGTTTTTAGTCCGGTGCTGGCCGCGTTGAAAGGGGATTCCTATACGACGGCACCTTTCCCGGTGCCCGGAGGTCGATCTCCCGACTCGACGCGACGGGAGCGCCTGCGGAGATTCGCGTGGAACCATGAAAGCCTCGTATCTGGCAGCCAAGGAACGGTGGGCGCGCAAGATGGCAGGGACCGCCCGACCCACGGTGCGCTCCACGGACCGCCTGCCCCCGGGGCAACGGTTAGTGGACAACTTCCCGGTGCTGGACCTGGGCATGCAACCCGAGGTGACCCGCGACCAATGGCGGCTGCGCCTGCACGGTCAGGTGGAAAACCCCGTCACGCTGGATTGGAA
This sequence comes from Verrucomicrobiales bacterium, assembly GCA_020845805.1. Classification (GTDB taxonomy): domain Bacteria; phylum Verrucomicrobiota; class Verrucomicrobiia; order Limisphaerales; family CAIMTB01; genus CAIMTB01. The sequence continues at coordinate 3,265 of JADLFD010000296.1, forward strand.
CACGTTCATGGCCCTGCCGACTTTTCGTGACACGAGTGATTTCCACTGCGTGACAACCTGGAGCCAGTTCGACATGACTTGGGAAGGAGTCGCCTTCCTCACGCTCGCCGAGCTCGTCCGTCCGCGCCCATCGGCATCCCACGTCTTCTTCCGGGCCAGTGACGGCTACACCACCAACGCCAGGCTCGATGATCTGATGGATGACGACGTGCTGGTGGCCCACTCGTGGAATGGACAACCGCTGTCCCGTGAGCATGGCGCCCCGGCACGGGTCGTGGTCCCCAAGTTGTACGCATGGAAGGGAGCCAAATGGGTCCGCGAAATGATCTTCCTCGACCGCGACATTCTTGGCTTCTGGGAATTGCGCGGGTACTCCAACACCGCGGATCCGTGGACGGACGACCGGTTTATGAAGGAAGAACCGGCTCGCGTTCCGTCGTCCGGCCCGGGACAGAAGGTCTGACCCTGGGGTGGGCCGCCGGTCGGCTTTCTTGGAGCGGAGCCGAGGCCGGCCACCTACTGGTCGGTGGCAGGGCCCCTGCCCCATCAGTTGAGCCGGTTGGCCACCTCGTCGAGCAGAGGACGGAACTCGCGCATGCGACTGCGGGCGAGAGGTTGCTCGTCTTCTCCCAGCGACCCTCCTTCGCGAACCACGAAACTGCGGCAGGTGACGAAGAACTCGTCCTTCCCCTGGAGTTGGAGGTCGATCCGCATGCGTACCAGGACCTCGCCGCCCATCCAGTTGCCGTAGGCGGCGCGCTGTCCACGGGAGGCGGGGCGTTCGAAGACCAGCTGTTCGCCCTTGGCTTTGCCGCGACGGAATCCCGCGGCCACGAAGACGGCGTCGAGGGTATCGCACACGGTGGCTCGAGGCTGCCCGCGGATCACCACGGCCGCGAGGCTGCCGCGCGACTGCTCCCGCTGCAGGCTGTCGAGGGATTCAGCACCGAGGTCCGAATCGCGCCGGGACGAACTGGAACACGCGGTGATCCCCAGCGCCAGAGACAGTGCCAGTGCCAGTGCGGCCAGCGGCTCGGCGCCCGCTCGAAAGGAGGCGCGGGCCCACGGAGCGCCGGGCAGCGAGGACATGTTCAGGAGGACTTGGGCCGCAGCTGGATGACTTTCAGCTCGGAGGCCTCGACCTCGATGCTGTGGGTCTCGACGTCCGGGTCATCCTTGAGCGCGCGGTGCACGATGCGACGGTCGAAGGCGTTCATGGGCTCGAGCTCGATGACGTCGCCCCAGCGGCGGACCTTGTCGGCCGCCGCGACGGCCTTCTTCACGAGCTCGTCGCGCGCCAGGGTGCGATACCCACCAACATCGAGCGTGATCTTCTGCGCGTGATCATCCTCCTTGTAGAGGATGCGGTTGAGCACGAACTGCAGGGCGGCCAGCGTCTGCCCCTTGCGCCCGATCAGACGGCCGGAGTCATCGGTCACGATGTTGAGCATCGCGTTCCCCTCGAACTCACCGTCCTCGATGGACGCCTCGAAGCCGAGGGAGTTCAGGAGTTCCGCCAGTTTCGTTTTCGGATCAGGGGTCATAAAACGGTGTTCACACTGGCTGGCCACCTTACTTGGACGAACGGCCGGGCGGGCGCGGCTTGCGCGGCGCGGGCGCCGCGGGTCGCCCCGGACTCGGCGCCGCGACGGTGGTCTTTTCGTCCCGTGCCTTGGTCAGCTTCATCTGAAGGATGGAGAGCAGGTTGGAGACCGTCCAGTACAAGGTCAGCCCCGCCGAGAAGGTGTAGAGGAACACCATGAACATCAGCGGCATGTACTTCATGATCTTCTGCTGCGTGGCATCCATGCTCGGGGACATGGGCGTGAGCCTCGCCTGCCACAACATGGTGGCTCCCATCAGCAGCGGCAGCGGGTTCACCGGATAGCCCATGACCATGGCGATGGTGTCCGGCTGGGCCAGGTCGCAAGCCCACAGGAAACTCTCCCCGCGCAATTCGATCGCGGTTTGCAGCATCGAGTAGAAGCCCAGCAGGATCGGGAACTGGATCAGGATGGGCACGCACCCGGCCGCGGGGTTCACCTTATGCTCACGCCAGAGCTCGAGCATTTTTTGATTCAACCGCTGCGGGTTGTCCTTGTAGCGCTCCTGCAGCTCCTTGATCTGCGGTTGCAGCGCCGCCATGCGCTTGGAGGTGCGCGCCGACGCCGCCATGAGCGGCCAGAACAACAGGCGCACAATCACCGTGATGGCGATGATGGCCATGGCATACGACAGCCCCACCTTGTGCAGCCCGTTCATGGCCAGCAGCAGCGCCCGCGCGAAGAACCCGCTGAAACGGCCGCCGAAATAGTTGTCGAACCCCATCACCACGTCGGCGTTGTTGCCGAGCCCCGCCACGGTCTTGTAGTCCTTCGGTCCCACGTAGAGATCGAACTCCCGGACCCGCTGCTGTTGTGAAGGCAGTTCCTCCGCGGGGTAGAGAAAGGCAGCTTGATAGCCCACCAGGGGAACCTGAGAGCCGGTGGCCACCATCCCGGGCAGGTCCACATGCCGGGCAAACAGACGGGTGCTGCGGTCCCGCGGGATCGCGATGGTCGCGAAAAACTGATTGTGGACGGCCGCCCACGCCAGGTTGGTGGATTGGCCGACGTACTCGGATTTCGGCGTGCCCGGAATGCATCCGAGCGTGCGGTTGGCGAAGAAGCCCTCGCCGATGTGCTCGCTGGAAGAGCCATCGTGCGAGAACATGCCGAGGTACATGGACTGCTCCCCCTGGTGCAGTGGTTCCGCGGTACCAAAAACCCACTCCTGACTGGGGAGTGCAGCGGCGGTCGCCGACCAGTTCTGCAACCGGGTGGTGACGTGTACGAGGTAGTTCGTTCCCAGGCGGAACTCCTTCACGAGTCGCACCCCGTTGGTGAGGGTGCGCTCGGCCACCACCACCTCGTTGCTGCGGGACATCCGATAAGGCGTGCCCTCACCCGCCCCGTCCAGGCCCAGCGCGACCATGATCGGCGCGGTCGCATGGCGATTCATCACCGCCCGAGGCAGGGGCGCGCCGGCCTTGCGATCGCGGCACAGGAAGGCATCGGCGTGTTCCTTCAGCTCCACCGTCTTAAGGCCACCGCCTTGGGAGGTGAACACGTACCGGCCCAGTTCATTCTCCAGCACCACCTCCGTCGCCGGCTCCGCCGAAGGAAGGAAGCCCGACTCGGCAATCCCCGGCCGCGCCGCGGCGACGGGCGGCGCTCCGGCCACGGGAAGGGACGCTGCGCCTGGCGCGGTCGCCGACGCATTGGTCCCCGTTGCCCCCCCGGTGGCTTTGGCCACCACATTGGTGGGCAGCGGTACCGGAGGATAAATCCGGTTCATCAGCGGATACCAGAAGACCAGGACCAGACAGGTCACGATCAGCAGAAGCGTCGAGCGGCGGTCCATTCAGTAGTCAGTTCGGACAGATTGTAACGATGTGATGCCCACTCAGCCGCGCACCGGGCGGCTGGGCCCCACGGCCCCGCGAACCACGTCCTCCGGCCAGCGTGCCCGAGTCTGGGACCGCACCACCGGAAGCTCTGGGACCGGGTCCCAACCCGAGGTCCCCCAAGGATGGCAGCGAACCAGACGCCGAGCGGCGAGCCAGGAGCCCCGGCCGGCGCCATGCCTCCGCAGGGCTTCCTCCGCGTAGGCGGAACAGGACGGCACGTGACGGCAGGAGGCTGTCGGGCCGAAAAGGAATCCCTTCAACGGCGACAACAGCCACCGATACACCCGCACCAAAGTCAGGAGGATGAATCGCACGGCAGCTTGGGATTGACGGTCGCACCGGTCTGGACCGCCACGGACGAGCCCACCGGCTCGCCCTCCGGTTTCCACAGACCGGCCTCGCGCAGGCACCGCTGCAGATCCCGGGTGATGACCGCGATGGGCTTACCCACCAGCGAAGGTCGGGCCACGAGCACCACCTCCACCGCGCGCAGGATCTGATGTTGCTGCTGCCGGAAGGCCTCGCGAATCAGGCGCCGGGCACGACTGCGGATCACGGCGCCCCCCAGGCGTCGGCTGGTGACCACACCGAGCTTGGGAGGCAGGTCCGCCTCCACCCGACGCCAGTTCAGGATCAGACAGCCGCAGACGCGCCGCAGGCCGGCCGCACGAATCGCCGCGAAAACGCGCGACCCGTGCAACTTACGATCCCGGCCCAACCGCAGTCGGCGCGCCTTCACGGCGAGTCCACCCGCGGTTAGACGGCCGTAAGGCGCTTGCGGCCCTGGTTGCGGCGGCGCCGGATGACGGAGCGACCCCCTCTGGTCGACATGCGAGCCCGGAAGCCCAACTGGCGTTTGCGACGGATCTTCGACGGCTGATACTGGCGTTTCATGATCGGAAATCGGTTATGTCCGCGGTCCGTGACCGCCCCGGCATCCTGCCGGCCCAGCCCAACGGCTGAAATCCGCCGGCAAGGCGGAGCCGGCGACGCTATCAGCGAAGGGGGGGGTGTCAAGAAGCCCGTCCTATAACTCGCCATCCAAAATCAGGTTTTGGCCCGGGAGGCCCCCTCGAATGCTCTCCCGGAGGACGCCCAACCTGGACTGGAGCGCTGGCACCCCGCCTCAGCCTCACCCGGGAGCACCGATCCGAAACCCGAAGCAACCCAGCCACCCTCACCGCTCGACCAACCGATAAAACCGCACGCCCGCGCCCCCGGTGTCGAGATGGGGGAACGATCCCTCCGCCGGCATGGTGTTCGTCGTCAACGGAACCCACGTCCCCCAATCCGCGGTCGACTCCAGCACGTAGCGCACTCCGGGAGTGCCCTGGCCGCGGATCAGAAACCCCTTGGGCTCCTTCACGTAGGCCACCGCCTCCAACCGGGGCGCGGGGTGGCCTGTTCCCCCGGCGTCCGCCACCACGCGGTAATTGTCGAACACCATGAAGTTGTCGCCCGGACTTCCAGGTTTGCGGATGGCCCACACGGCATCGGCATCCCCGAAGTCGAGCGGCACCCCTCGCGTGGTGATGGCCAGGTTGGTGGCCACCGTCGTCGCTCCCAGCGTCGCGCTCCAGCGGTTGGCGGTGAAATCCATCGAGATCTGGAGCGGGTACGCCACCGAGTTGCTGAAGGAAAGGCCCGTGGGCACAAACGTGCCGTTATCGAGCAGGTAGTTGATCCCGAGGGAATGATTGTCGAAGTCCACCGTGAACAACCGATCCCCCCGCTGGTTGTAGATGCTCCAACGAAAATCATCCCGGTTGGTGGTGGAACTCGAATCCTCGATCGACATCAGCACGCTGAACCGCACCGTGGGCGGATTGGTGGGGCCAGGGACGTAACCGACTGGGCGCCACACATTGAGGAACTCGCTGGAATTGGTTGGCGCCGCGAACCCGATGAAAGCGTGCTGCCCCTGCCCGGCGAAGAAATCCTCCACCAAACCGTTGCCGCCGGATCCGAACCCGATCCACCCGGACTGCCCTACCAAGGTGAGGGCGGGATCGAAACTCTCGGCGATTTCGAAACGCGTCTCATACAGGACGCGCTCCGCGGCCACCGCGCTCCTCCCGCCGCTCCAAGCGCACAGGAGAAACAGCACCAGCCCCCACCGGCTCAGGTTTCGGCTTTTCCGGAGGCC
>JADLFD010000297.1 GCA_020845805.1 Verrucomicrobiales bacterium
AGGCGGTCGCGCAAACCCGCGAGCGCGGTTGCGATGTCGTGGTCGGCCTCGGAGGCGGCAGTGTCATCGATGCCGCCAAAGCCATCGCCGGCCTGGTGCCGCAACCCGGCGATCTCCATGACTACCTCGAAGTCGTCGGACGCGCCCAACCGCTCCCGCGTGCCGCACTTCCCTGGATCGCGGTCCCCACCACCGCCGGAGCCGGAGCCGAAGTCACCCGCAACGCGGTGCTCACCGCACGCGCCCAACACGTCAAAGCCAGCCTCCGCAGTCCGCGCCTCCTCGCCCACGCCGCGCTCATCGATCCCCAACTGACCCTCGACCTCCCTCCCGCGGTCACCGCCGCCACCGGCCTCGACGCCCTCACCCAGGTCATCGAGCCCTTCCTCTGCCTGCGCGCCAACCCCGTCACCGACGCGCTTTGCCGCGACGCCATCCCACGCCTCGCCCGCGCATTGCCCCGCGTCTTCGAAAACGGACACGACCTCGCCGCCCGCACCGACATGGCACTGGGCGCGCTCCACGGCGGACTGGCGTTGGCCAACGCCGGACTGGGTTCCGTCCATGGCCTCGCCGCCCCCCTCGGCGGCACGCTGTCCGCCCCCCATGGCGCCGTCTGCGCTGCCCTGCTCCCCCACGCCCTGGAACTCAACCATCGACTGCTCCCGGACACCCCCGCTGCCACCGTGACTCGTGAGCGCTTCGCCGAGATCGGACGGCTCCTCACCGGCTCGGCCGACGCTTCCGCCACGGACGGTATCCAATGGCTGCTCCAGCTCACGCGCCGCCTCGGCATTCCCCCCCTGCGCCATTACGGCCTCGTGCCCGCCCACTTCCCCGGGCTCGCTCAAGCCGCGCTGGGGGCCAGCAGTATGAAGGCCAACCCGGTCCCGCTCTCCGAACCCCAGATCATCGGACTGTTGCAGGCGGCTTGGTAGTCCCCGATCCCCTGGCCAGCTCGACGTGACCCCCGCCAGCGCCCTCCCCCAGCCGTGACAACCGCACCACGCCCTTCCACCCTCCGGCCATGGACGACCCGGTGATTCGCCGCGCCGTGCGGGACGACTGCGCGGCCATCCTCGCCATCTACAACGAGGCGGTGCTCACCACCACCGCCTCCTACGACCTCGAACCGCGCAGCCTCGAACACCGCCTCCAGTGGTTCGACGCACACCTCGCCCAGAATCTGCCGGTGTTCGTCGCCACCCTCCAGGGGACCGTGGTCGGCTGGAGCTCCTTGAGCCGGTACCACGACCGGTTCGGCTACCGGTTCACCTGCGAGAATTCGATCTACATCGCCAGCGCCCATCGCGGCCGGGGACTCGGAGCGCGGCTCCTCGCGCCCCTGATCGAGGCCGCCCACAACCTCGGACTGCACACCATCATCGCCGCCGTCGACGCCAGCAACGACGCCAGCCTCCGCCTTCACCTTCGCCAGGGCTTTGTGGAATGCGGCCGCTTCCGCGAGGTCGGCCACAAGTTCGATCGCTGGCTCGACGTGGTCTACCTGCAACGCATGGTCTAGACCACGGATCGCGTTGGTGGACCTCTCAGGTCGAGCAGCACAAGCGCTGAACGAATCCCAGTCGCCCCCTCCCGCTCCGTACCGGCTTATCCGGCCTTCGCCAGATCCCGCCGCCGGCGCAGCACGACGTAGGTCGCCGCCGGCAACACGATCAGCATCGAGGCCAGATTGGCCAAGGTGGTCGAGAGAAAATGACCCGCCAGCGCGCTCGGGCCGAGCCAGTACGCCCCCACCCCATGGGTGACTTGCGCCGCCAGCATCCACAGGACCTGCACCAGCGCCACGGTCACCGCCGCCGCAATCGGATAGGTCAGGAACAACCGCGAGACCGGCCCACCGCCCACCGCCAGATTGCGCACCCCGCGCCAGCCCAACACGAGGATCCCCAGCGTCACCACCAACTGCACCACGGCGGCCAGGAAAGCGGGCACGTACACCGCCTGCTCAGGCAGCCATAGCCTCCCCACGAACGCCAGCGCCGCGGCCGTGGACCTTCCGACCTGCGTCACCAACCCTATTCCCATCACCCCCACCACCATCCAGACCGCACGATCAATCCACACCCGCTCGGGATTCATCCGGCGAAACTCCGTTTCCAAGGCCGCCGGAGTCCCAACCCGCTTCCGGGCAATGAGAAACGCCTCCTCGGTCGACAAACCCACCCCTTCGAGACTCCCCACCGAATCGCGCAGATGCGCCTCCAACTCGCGGCGCGCCGCCGCGTCGATGGCGGTCATGGACTCGAGTTCTCGCCGCCATTCCTGCAGCGCCGTGTTCAGGTCAAACCGGGTTGTGGAGTCCATAGTCGATTCAGGGTTTCGTTCACCATCTGCCATTGCTGCCGCTCCCGCTCGAGCGCTTTCCGACCTTCCTTGCGCAGGCGGTAGTAGCGCCGCTGCCGGCCGCTTTCCGCCTCCTTCCATTCCGATTCCACCAACTTCTCGCGCTCCATCCAGTGCAACACCGGATACAGCATCCCCTCGGTCCAGGTGATGCGCCCCACGGACAGCTCACGGACCCTCTGGATCAGTGCGTACCCATAGCTTTCGCCCTCGGCCAGGACCGACAGCACCAGCGGCACCGTGGACGCCGCCACGAGCTCTTTCGAAAGCATAGCACTGCTATACTAAGCAGCGTTAGGCTTGGCAAGAAATCGTTTCCGGCCTCGACGCCGGACTGCGCCCGGCGTAGTCAAAGCTACGCTCATGAACGCAGGTAGCACCCCTCATCCCACCCTCATCGCGTCCACCTCCCGGCGCGCGCGCGGCTTCACCCTCATCGAGCTGCTGGTGGTCATCGCCATCATCGCCATCCTGGCCAGCATGCTCCTGCCCGCGCTGGCCAAGGCCAAATACCGCGGCTCCCGCACCGCGTGCGTGAACAACGTCCGGCAGCAATACCTCGCGCAGATTCTCTACGCCGACGATTTCAACGGGAAGTTCCAGCAGCACGATGACGGAAGTCCGGACTACCACCGCCTGGGCGGGCGCAAGGACAGCATCGTCGACAGCCTGCGCGGTACCTACCTCCCCTCGAGTTGGGTTACCATCTGCCCCGTCACCGCCAAGTCCTTCGGCCGGCTCTGGCTCAACTACGCGAGCCCGGCCAATTTCGCCGACAAATCCACCAAGGACTACGGCGGATGGGACACTCCCGCCGCCAACGTCTACACGCCTTACATGTGGCTCGCGAACTTCCCAGGCATGAAATACCCGTCGGTCAGCGGCTCCAAGGACCCCGCCGCCGCGGACCTCGAGCCCGAGTGGCCCAAGACCACGACGGAATGCAATTCCTCGCGCGCTTTCATCACCCATCGCGTGAGCGACACCCCCGGCACCAAGATCTGGGACGTGGGCCACCTCGGAAAGTTCGATGCCGGTTCCGTCAGCAAACATTTCCTCGAGTTCTCGCTCACTCCCGATCAGCCCGTGGGCCAGGCGGACGGCAGCGTCATCATCCGCAACAAGTCGCAGATCAAGAAACGCGCCGTGGGGGGTCCCGGGAACAACACCGCCTACTACTACTGACCGGCAGCTTTTTCTTCCCCCGCACGCGCCCTCGCCCGCAGCATCCCGCCATGCTGCACACGCGCCGCTCCTTCCTCGGCACTGCCGCGCTCGCCGCCTCGGCCGCGGCTTCGACGCCCGCCCTGCTCCCCACCGCCCTCGCCGCCCGCCCCGCCGCCCCGCCGCCGCGCATCAAGTTCGGCATCTCCACCTACTCTTACTGGCACTTCAAGACCGAGCGCGTGCCGGTCGAGACGGTCATCGAACGCGCGGCGACGCTCGGCGCGGAAGGGGTCGACATCCTGCATCGGCAGATGGACATCCCCGAAAAAGAGCCGCTCACCGCCGAGCACCGCGGCGTGCTGCGCCGTCTCAAGAAACACGCTTTCCGCCATGGCATCGACCTCATCTGCCTCTCGATCCATCAGGATTTCGTCGATCCGCGGCCCGAGTTCCTCGCCCAGCAAGTGGAGCACACGCAGAAGTGCATCGAGATCGCCTACGAACTCGGCATCCCCTGCATCCGCCTCAACTCCGGACGCTGGAACACCATCCCGGATTTCAACGATCTCATGAAGGCGCGCGGGGTGGAGCCCATCCTCCCGGGGCACACCGAGGACGAGGGATTCAAGTGGTGTGCGGAAAGCATCCAACGTTGCCTGCCCAAGGCCGAACAATGTGGCGTGCTGCTCGCGCTGGAAAACCACTGGGGCCTCACCAGCACGCCGGCCGGGCTGTTGCGCCTCCTCGACGCGGTGCCCTCCCCCTGGCTCGGGGCCTTGCTGGACACCGGCAACTTCCTCGAGGAACCCTACGAGAAGCTGGAGGCCGTCGCGGCTCGCGCGGTGTTTGTTCAGGCGAAGACCTACCCGGGCGGCGGAGAATGGTACACGCTCGACCTCGACTATCGCCGCATCGCGCGATTGCTCCAGAAAGCCGGGTACACCGGTTATGTGTCACTGGAGATGGAGGGCAAGCAGGACCCGGAGATCGCCGTGCCCGCCAGCCTGAAGATGCTGCGTCGTGCCTTTCGTTCGAGCGTCTAGGAGCTCAAGCGAAGGTCAGAACAGCGTGCCCACCACGGTGCCGATCAGGGAGATCGGCCCCTGGTCCTCGAGGCCGTC
>JADLFD010000298.1 GCA_020845805.1 Verrucomicrobiales bacterium
CCAAGAGGAAGCCCACCGCCATGCCCCGCTGCAACCACAGGCCCTCGAGGCCCTGCGCGAAACGGCTGAATGCTTCCACCCCAGGGGCGACCCGAACACCGACCTTCCATCCCCCTCGAAGGCACGCGATCTCCTGACCGCGCTAGGCTCCGCGACGGGCGCGGACCTGGTCTGGCTGCAAGGCACCGCCGACGCTCCCCCACCCCGCGTGGTCGCCGCCGCCGTCTGCGCCCCGTCCGCCTGGGACCCCGCCGAAAAGCTCGGACGCTCCCTCGCCGAGATCCACGCCGTCGTCCCCGGCCTCAATCCCACTCTGGGTCCAGCGCTCGACACCTTCCTCGCGCGCTTGCGCCCGGGACCCGCCTGGCTGCGCGCCAACTGGGGACTCAGCGCCTCTCCTGAACTCAACCAGCATCCCTCACTCCAGTTGCCCCGGCTCCGAGCGGACGTGACCCCCGACCAGGTGTGGGTGCGTATCGAACATCAGGCCCTCGTCGCATTGCCCCGCACCGGCGCCATCCTCTTCGGAATCCGCGTGGAAATCCTGTCCCTTCGCACGCTCCTGCGCCAACCGGCCCTCCACCTGGGCCTGGCCCGCGCGCTCCACTCGATGCCCGCTGACATGGCGCGCTACAAGGGGCTCGCGGAGGCGCGCGACGCCCTGATGGAGATCCTGCAGCCCCCCCCGGACACCCTGGTTGGTTAGAAGGATTACTGATTGTGTCAGCGGTTCATCGCGAAATGAGCGCCCCGTCCCGACCGACGGCCGTCAGCTTCGAACCGGAGGGCATGCGGTGCCGATGGTCGCATTGTTATATGTTGTACACGAATTAGTTACACATAAAAAGCAGTCCTTCAACACACTCGGAATCACTCTAAGAATGCGTTGACACGGAGCTCCTCACTGTTAGCGTTGCTTCACCAAGAAGCGGGATCCAACCCGCAACGGATCGCACCTGCCCCGACGCGGCAGGACTGGAACAGCAACTTATGGCAACGAAATCGAGCTCCAAGGCCTCAGCCAAGGCCAAGTCCACCAAGTACGTCTACGTGTTCGGCGCAAAGAAGGCCGACGGCGACGGGTCCATGAAGCCCCTCCTCGGAGGCAAGGGCGCGAACCTCGCGGAGATGAGCCGCATCGGTCTGCCGGTGCCTCCCGGCTTCACCATCACCACCGAGGTCTGCACCTATTACTACGACAATAAGCGGACCTACCCCAGCCAACTCGAGAGTCAGTCGCGCGACGGCGTGGCCTTCATCGAGAAGATCATGGGCACCCGGTTCGGCGACACCAAGGCCATGCCCCTGCTGGTGTCCGTGCGTTCGGGCGCGCGCGACTCGATGCCGGGCATGATGGATACGATTCTGAACCTCGGCCTGAACGACTCGACGGTGCTGGCCCTCGTAGCCGCCACCAAGAACGAGCGCTTCGCCTGGGATTGCTACCGCCGCTTCGTACAGATGTACGGCGATGTGGTGATGGGCGTGCAGAAGCGCGCCGGCGAAGACCACGAACCCTTCGAGACGGTCATCCACCTGCTCAAACACGAGCGCTATCACCAGGACATCGAGGACACCAAGCTTTCGGTCGCCGACCTGCAGGAACTGGTCCTGCGTTTCAAGGCGCTGATTAAAGAGCGGGTCGGACGCGAATTCCCGCAGGATCCCTGGAAGCAGCTCTGGGGTGCGGTGGGCGCCGTGTTCGGCTCCTGGATGAACGACCGCGCCATCGTGTACCGCCGCAAGTACAACATCCCCACCGAATGGGGAACCGCGGTCAACGTGCAGGCGATGGTTTACGGCAACACGGGCGAAACCTCCGGCTCCGGCGTCGCGTTCACGCGCAACCCGGCGAACGGCACCAAGGAGTTCTACGGCGAGTTCCTCATGAACGCGCAGGGTGAAGACGTCGTCGCTGGCGTCCGCACCCCTGAACCCGTGGCCGAGCTGAAGAAACAGATGCCCAAGGCCTACCACGAGCTCGACGCCATCCGGAACAACCTCGAGAAACACTTCAAGGACGTCCAGGACTTCGAGTTCACCATCCAGGACGGCAAGGTGTTCATGCTCCAGACGCGGAATGGCAAGCGCACCGCCATGGCCGCGCTGAAGTTCTCCATGGACATGTGCAAGGAGAAGCTTATCGACTGGGACACCGCGGTCCTGCGCAACCCCGCCGACCAACTCGAGCAGCTCCTCGCGCCCGTGTTCGACGCGGCCGACGTCAAGAAAGCCCAGACCATCGCCACCGGCCTCCCCGCCGGCCCCGGCGCCGCCTGCGGCAAGGTGTACCTCAATGCCGACCGCGCCGTGGTCGCCGCCGAGAAGGGGGAGAAGGTCCTCCTCGTCCGCATCGAGACCTCGCCCGAGGATCTCCGCGGCATGATCGCCGCCGAAGGCATTCTCACCGCGCGCGGGGGCGTCAGCTCCCACGCCGCCCTCGTCGCACGTCAGATGGGCAAGGTCTGCGTCTGCGGCGCCGCCGCCCTCGACGTCAATTACGAGACCAAAACCATCAGTGTCGCCGGACAGAAGATCAGCGAAGGCGACTTCCTCTCGATCGATGGCACGGCCGGCACGGTCTACGCCGGACAGATCAAGACCGCGCCCTCCGAAATCGTCGCGGGCCTGCTCCACGGCAACAAAGCCGCCCAGGCCACCGAGAAGTTCAAGAGCTTCAACCAGCTCATGGCCTGGTGCTCCAAGGCCACCCGCATGCAGGTGCGCACCAACGCCGACACGCCGGAACAGACCTCCAATGCCATCGCCTTCGGCGCCTCGGGCATCGGACTGTGCCGCACCGAACACATGTTCTTCGAGGGCGACCGCATCGACGCGATGCGGGAAATGATCCTCGCCGACACCATCGCCGCACGTGAAGCGGCCCTCGCCAAACTCCTCCCCTACCAGCGCGAGGACTTCTACGGCATCTTCGAGGAACTCAAGGGATTCCCGGCCACCATCCGCTTCCTGGATCCGCCCCTGCACGAGTTCCTGCCGCATACCCCCGAGCAGCAGGCTGACCTCGCCAAGAAGCTCGGCATCACCGAGGAACGCATCCACTCGCGCGTGCACGAGTTGCACGAGTTCAACCCGATGCTCGGTTTCCGCGGCTGCCGCCTGGGCATCAAGTACCCCGAAATCACCCGCATGCAGGCGCGCGCCGTCTTCGAGGCCGCCGCCCTCTGCGTGAAGAAAAAGATCAAGGCCAAGCCCGAGATCATGATCCCGCTCGTCGGGTTCAAAAGGGAGCTCGACCTCCAGGTGGCCATCGTCCACGAGGTCGCCAAACAGGTGCAGGCCGAGCAGAAGGTCAAACTCACCTACAGCGTCGGCACGATGATCGAAGTGCCCCGCGGCGCGCTCACCGCCAACGAGATCGCGCAGACTGCCGAATTCTTCAGCTTCGGCACCAATGACCTCACCCAGACCGCGCTGGGCATGAGCCGGGACGACTCCGGCTCCTTCCTGCAGGCCTACATCGAATCGGAGATCTTCAAGAAGAATCCCTTCGCCTCCATCGACCAGACCGGCGTCGGTCAACTTATGCAGATCGCCATCGCCAAGGGCCGCGAAACGCGTCCCGACATCAAGCTCGGCATCTGCGGAGAACACGGTGGCGATCCGGACTCCGTGAAGTTCTGCCATCGCATCGGGCTCTCCTACGTGAGCTGCTCGCCCTACCGCGTCCCCGTGGCGCGCCTCGCCGCCGCCCAGGCCGCCATCGACGAGAAGCGCAAGGCCGCCGTGAAGAAGAAGTAACGCCAGAGTGCCCCTTCCGAGCCCCCCGGCCCCACCCGCCGCCGGGCTCGGATCCCCAAGGCCCCGGAACTCACGTTCCGGGGCCTTGCCGTTCCCAGGCCCCGCCCCACGGAAAGGATTTGATCGAACCCCGCGATCCCGGTAGGCCGGATGTCGAATGACGCCACGCGGTCCCGCCGCCGATCCACGCGCCACCTGGCGCACACCCTGGGTCCAGCTGAAGACCTTCAGCTACCACCCCACCCTCTACCCCGCCATGATCCGCGGAGCGTCCCCGGACGCCCAAGCCGGGAATCTCGTCCACGTCTATGACAAGGACGGGCAACCCTTCGGCGCCGGATTCTACCACCCCCGCGCCCGCGTCCCCCTCCGCGTCCTGCACCACGGCATCGCCCCCTTCACCGAAGACCACCTCCTCGCCCTCCTCGACCGCGCCATCGACCTGCGCCTCCAGGTGCTCCGACTCCCGGAAACCACCAACGCCTTCCGCGTGGTGCACTCCGATGGCGACTCCCTCAGCGGACTGGTCGTCGATAAGTACCACGACGTGCTCAGCGTGGGCGTCCACAGCCTGGCGGTGGCCCAACGCCTGCCCCGCTGGCTCCCGCACCTCCACCAGCGCCTCGGCACCACCTCGGCTTTCGTCCAGGTCGACGAACGCGCCGCCCGCCTGGAAGGCATCCCCACCAAACCCTTCGCCAAGGAAAAACCGCGGCCGGTCAAGGTCCAGGAACATGGTATCCGGTTCGAAGTCGACTTCGAGGAAGGCCACAAAACCGGATTCTTCTGCGACCAACGCGACAATCGCCGACGACTCGCCTCCTTCTGCGCCGGCCGCCGAGTCCTCGACCTCTGCTGCTACACCGGCGGATTCTCCCTGGCCGCCAAACTCCTCGGACAGGCCGAGGACGTCACGGGCGTGGACCTCGACGAAGCCGCCGTGCGCCAGGCGCAACGGAACGGAAACCTGAACCAGGCGCGGATTCAGTGGGTTCACTGCGACGCCTTCACCTGGGCCCGGCAAATGCAACGCAACGCGGAAAAATGGGACGTCGTGGTCGTGGATCCCCCCAAGCTCGTGTTCGACCGGGAGGATACCGACGGCGGAATGAAGAAGTACGAGGACCTCAACACCCTCGCCATTTCCCTGCTGCGCGAAAACGGAGTCCTGGTCTCTTGCTCCTGCTCCGGCATGCTGCCGGCCCACGAATTCGAGCCCATCGTCATCCGCGCCGCCCATCGGCACGGGAGGCGACTCCAAGTGCTGGAACAGACCGGCGCCGCCCTGGACCACCCCGTCCTCTCCACCTGCCCGGAGAGCCGGTACCTGAAAGTCCTCTGGTCCCGCGTCGTGACCTCCTGAAACGCCCCCTCACGGAAGGGCACGGGCTTCTCGCAACTGGGAATCCGGCACGACCCAGCTCACCCCCACCCCCCCCAGGGCAGGTTTGCCGCCAACTCGCGGAACCCCCTGCTCAAGAAATAAATAAGATTGATTCGTAACGGGTTTGTGTAGGAAGACTTCCCGCGACGCCAGCGGCAACAAGGGCCGTCGGCTGAGCCAAGAATCAAGCACTCCTAGCCTGCCAAGTATGAAATCCTGCTGTAACCGTCGGGTTGGCCCTACGCATGGTATTCTGATCGCGTTGGCCTTCACGGCATCCGCTGCCCAGGCCGCTGTCATCTACACCACGGAATCGGCCTTTAACAGCGCCCTCCAGGCGGGCTCCTACACCGAGGATTTTTCGGGTGTTTCCGGTAGCGGCGTGCTGACCGGCATCAATAGCCTCCCTTTCAGCGGGAGCGGGATTTCGTATACCATCGCCACCTCGACCGATGTGTTCTACTTGAACACGATTGACGGCCGTAGCCTGGCCACGGCGCAGCAGGGGGCGTCGATGATCATCACCCTGTCCACGCCCAATATCACCGCGATCGGCGGCAATTTCTCGTCGACGGATGATACGGAATCGATCATCGCGGACAGTTTCCTGCTCACCCTGAGCGACGGTACCACGTCGACGCTGAATTCCCCGGCCGGTGGCCCCAGCACTTTTCGTGGGTTCTCCACCACCGGCGGGACATTTATCACGTCCCTCACCATCGACGGAGCAGGCATCGGCTACAGCACCATCAACAATCTCACCGTCGGCTTCGCCGCGGTGCCCGAACCCTCGGTGATCGCCTCCGTCACCGCGCTCGGCTTGGTGGGCGCCGCCGCCGCCACCCGCCGTTTCCGCCGGCGCTGATCGTCGGGGGCCAGACCCTCCCATTGCCGGGTTCCCGCCCTCGAGTCGAGGCGGCCCCGGAAAGACACCGCCGGGATCCGTGACCTCACGAATCCCGGCGGTTTCGTTTTCCCCAGGGACCCCTGCCCCCAGAGCTCAAAATCTCCGAACGCCTCAGTGCAACCGCGCCAGCGTGGCCTTGATGGCCTCGAAATTGGGCAGATCCTTCGGCGTCGCCGTCTGCTCCGCGTACTGGACCACCCCCGCCTTGTCGATGACGAAGGCCGCTCGCGCCGAGGTGTCACCAATCCCCGCCAGGCCCTTGAACTCGACGCCATACGCGCGGGTCACTTCCTTGTTCAGATCGCTCACCAGCGGGATGCCGATCTTCTCCTTCTGCGCCCAGGCCTCCTGCGCAAACGGGCTGTCCACGCTGATGCCAATCACCGTGGCGTTCATGGCCTCGTACGCCTTGATCCCCTGCGTCACGTCGCAGAGCTCGGTGGTGCAGACGCCCGTGAAGGCGAGCGGGAAGAACAACAGGACGGTGTTCTTCTGGCCAAATCCGGCGCTCAGCTTGACGTCCACCAGTCCGGTGGCGTTCTTGGACTTGAGGTTGAAGTCAGGGGCCTTGGTTCCGACAGCAATAGGCATGATAGATGGTCGTTGGGTTGAGGTTCCGTGGTTGGGATGCCGCCGAAGCGACCCCGTCTCAATGACTGGCATTGAGCCATCTGTCAAATCTGGGCCAGCGCCGCCAGCACCTCGGCCGCGTGCTCGTCCGGCTTCACCTTCGGCCAAAGGGCGACCAACCGGCCGTCCGCACCCACCAGGAACGTCACGCGGTGCACGCCCTGGTACCGGCGGCCCATGAATACCTTCTCCCCCCAGACCCCGTACTTCTCCGCGATCTGGTGCTCGAGATCCGCCACCAGCGGGAAAGGCAGCGAGAACTTGGCGGCAAACTTCGCGTGCGACTTCACCGAGTCCGGACTCACGCCCAGCACCACCGCCCCTCGGGCCAGGAGCGCGGCATGCTCGTCACGAAAGCCGCACGCCTCCCGCGTGCAACCGGGCGTGTCGTCCTTGGGATAGAAATACAACACCACCGGCCGCCCGCGGAATTGGCGTAGGCTGACACGGGTCCCGTCCTGGGTTTCAGCCGTAAAGTCAGGCGCTACATCGCCCACTTGAAGTTTGAGTTCGAGGCTCATGGAAAAAACTCCGCCGCCGCCGCCGTTCATCCGGCCAACGCACGCCAAAGCACGTTGGCGGAAAACAGGAAGAGCATCGCCACCGCGCAGGCCAACTTGCCCAACGCCCCCGCCAGCAGGCCCAGCGTCGCCCCCGCCCCCGCCTTCGCTGACTCACGCCCGGCTCGCCCCCCGGCATACTCAAGGGCAAATGCCCCCAGGAACGGGCCCACCAGGATCCCGACCGGACCGAAGAACAGCCCGATCACCCCGCCCACCACGGCTCCGCCCATGCCCAACCTCGTGGCCCCAAGCTTCTTCGCGCCATACAGGCTCGCCAGGTAGTCCCCCGCCAGCGCCAGCACCGACAAGATCCCCAGGATCCACAACACCCAGGCCTGGGCCCCGGATGCCCCCACGATCAATCGATGCGCCACCGCCGCGGCGAAGATCAGCGGCGTGCCCGGCAGCCCAGGCAGAAAACAACCCAACACGCCAATCACCATGATCAGCAACGCACCGGCAAACCACAGCATCTCGGGCGTCGTCACGCGGCCTACGGTAATGGAGTTCGCAACACGAGCAACCCGTCAGGCCCCACACTCAACCGCCGCCGACTTTCCGTCGACCGTCCCCTCGGTCGCACCCCGCACCCTCACGCCCCACGACCCGCCGCATCCATATCCTTGGCCGTCGCCGCACGACGATCCATCGAGCGAATACGCGCGGACAGCAGTCGCGCCGCGTTCCAAAGGAATTTGTTCCCGGCGGCCGGCGCCTCACGACACACGGTCTGCAACGCCTCCGCAGTCAACCGGAGAACAATGACATCCGTCTCCGCGCGCACATCCGCCGAACGCGGAGCCGGATCGAACAGCGCCATCTCCCCGAACGCGTCCCCCACATTCAGGGTGGTGAGAAACGCCTCGGCCACCTGACCGCGCGTGCTGATCCCCACGCGGCCCTGGATCACGAAGAACATCGCGTCCCCCGCGCTCCCCTGCCGGACGACGTGCGAAAACGCACGAAACATCTGCTCCTCCATCTCGCG